>NZ_JAWOVO010000007.1:0-189722 GCF_033339955.1 Vibrio sp. 1731
TGGGGTATGGATATCGAGATACTGATTACTTCTTCTTAAAGATAAAAGCGGCTTTCCCCGGAAAGCCGCGATGAACCTTTTTTATCTGTTCCTCCAAAAACATCAATATAGATACCATCTTCACTCAGAATAAAAGTGGGGTCTGGCATTCCGGATAACACGTCTTGCGCATGTTCCAAGGTGAATTGCATATAGGGAGGTTCCTAGCGTTTGTACCTAAATATCCCAATCGCCTCCAAATGCGTGTCAGCATTGGGGAACAGGAGCGAATGAGGCATATGTCTACTATCTAATATAGACAAATTTTAAATACAATTGAGTTTATAAAAACCAAGTGGGCAATATAATGAACCAGGATCAATAGAATGGTTAATTAACGCTAAAATAGTCGACCATTTGCATATTTTTTATCCATATGCAAAAAATATCTCAACTCAGATACAAAAAACGCCAAACAGCTAGGCTATTCAGCGTTTTTTTAAGAATTGGGAAAATGACTCGTTACACGGCGGTTTGCTTAATCTGCTCTACAATAGCTTTCAAGCCATTACCACGTGACGGGCTTAAATGGGAGACAAGCCCCAGCTGATCAAAATAAGCATCAATATCAAATGCTTGAATTTGATCGGCCGTTTTTCCGTCATAAGCCGCCATCACCAAGGCAATCAATCCACGGACGATACGCGCATCGGAGTCCGCACAAAAATGCCAAACGCCATCTTGCTCTTTGCTCACTAACCACACCAAGCTTTCACAACCCGAAACGGTAACTTGTTCTGATTTCAGCTCTTCTGGCATTTGTGGCAGCTTTTTACCCCACTGAATAACCTGACGGTAACGATCTTCCCAGCCTTTAAATTGCTGCATAGTCGCTACAATGTCTTCGCTGGTGATATCTGTACAAAATGGAGAAACGGGAAAATCTGTCATGATGCGCTCTTCTTCTAGTTTACTGCTTATATTTTGAAATCAACTTCTCAACGATTCGCGATACCGCGACAAAGCCAAACGTTGCAGTTACGACAGTCGCCGCACCAAAACCGCTAGCGCAATCCATACGTTTTGGGCCTTCCGCTGTCGACTTCACACCACACACTGAACCGTCTGCTTGAGGATACTTCAGCTGCTCGGTTGAAAACACGCAATCAATACCAAACTTACGAGCCGGATTCTTAGGGAAGTTATGATGACGACGCAAGGTGTCTTTGATTTTCTTCGCAAGAGGATCTTGGATCGTTTTCGTTAAATCAGCGACCATGATCTGCGTTGGGTCAACCTGACCACCAGCGCCCCCCGTGGTGATCACTTTGATCTTGTTGCTGCGGCAATACGCCAACAAAGACGCCTTCGCTTTTACGCTGTCAATCGCATCTAGCACGTAATCAAACTCTTTGCTTAAGTACTCATGTTGATTGTCTGGCGTGATGAAATCATCAATCAGATTGACTTTACACTCTGGGTTGATCAATTTGACACGCTCGGCCATCACTTCAATTTTGCTTTGGCCAACGGTGCCCGTCATCGCATGAATTTGGCGGTTAATATTCGTGACACAAACATCATCCATATCAATCAGAGTCAACTCACCGATCCCAGTACGGGCCAGCGCTTCGACCGCCCATGAACCCACGCCACCAATACCAATAACACAAACGTGTGCAGCGCGAAGAATGTCCACTTCACTGTTGCCATAAAGACGACGAGTGCCGCCAAAGCGTTGATTGTAGCTGTCAGATGCTGGGGTATCGAGTTCACGCATATTGAAGTCCAGATGATCGATAGAAAAACAAAGAGTGCGATTTATACGCACTCTTTGATGAAATGTCTAGATAAGAGGCGGTTCCTCTTTCTTGGGTCGCTATTGTAGCTTTTCTGGCGGCAAAGCCCAAGGCGCTTGAGTTGGTGAGTTTTCCAGCCCAAGTTTCCAAACTCGACCAAAATGCTTGTAGTGCCCTGCTTCCGTTCCTGCTCTCGCACCAATGCCATGATACAGATCCAAATGGTTCTGTTTTACCGCACCACCAGTGTCTAAAACGATCAGCATTCGCAGTTGATGAGCACCGCTCCACGTACCATCCGCATTCAGCAATGGTACTTCCGCCAAGATTGGTGTGCCCATTGGTAAGATAGAACGGTCACCCGCGACCGCGGCCATTGGTAACAAAGGAATACCAGCCGATCCCGTTACTGGCGCTTCCGCTTTTGGCGCAAAGAAGACGTAAGAAGGGTTTTGCTCCAACAACTCGCGTACTGTTGCGTCGTCGTTGTCCATTACCCACTCTTTAATCGCTTTGAGAGACATTTTTTCACGCGGCACTTCACCACGTTCAATCAAAATGCGGCCAATGCTGACGTAAGCTTTGTTGTTTTTACCCGCGTACGCAAAGTACTCCAACGTATCATCATCTTCAAAATGCACATAGCCACTGCCCTGCACTTCCATCATAAATGGGTCGATACGATTAGGCGCGTAACCTAGCACCAAACCTTGGCCATCTAATGCCCCGTTGTAGATCTCCGCGCGAGTCGGACAATCTGATGAGCAGTTTGGCTTGCCATAAACTGGGTACTTAAAAATGTCGTTTGGTGTATGACGCAGCTCCATCACGGGAGAAAAGTATCCGGTAAACAGCACATTACCTTTTTTATCACCACCACCCAATTGCGCGGCTTGAATGCCAAACGCACTCAACGCACTGGTGTCTCCGCTCTGTTGCGCCCACTCACTTAATCGTTGATATAGCGGTTGGTATATCTTCGCCATGGATGGTGACTTTATCACCACTTGCTCAGCTTGCTTGTTAAATTCAGTAAAATCGCGTGGTTTGTTAGACTCAACCACATCCACTTGATTGAGGATCTGAGGAAACTCACCATCAAGATATTGCTGAGCACGATCATTTTGTTGAGCACAGCCAAAGAGTAGGCTCAAAGAGATAATAGGAAGGAGTTTTTTTAACACGTGTCTTTTCCGTAAAAGAGAATAGCAAAAGGATGGCAAACAAATGCATACGGTGCAATTGAAAAGCAACGACAAAATGTTTCAACGCTAAGCCAATCCGTTTACTCGTTGTGAATTCATTCAGTTAATACAACATGATAGCAGCGGAAGAATTACGGAATTGTCCGGATTATGTTTGAAAGTAAGATTTACTGATTGAGAGATGAAATTGTGATCATCCATGTGACTCACAGACGAAAAAGCTGTCAGCTTAAGAGACAATAATAAAAACGACTATCTTACCGCAATCCTTGCACGCCCCTCTAAACGGAATACAGGTAGATAATGTGCATTGGCATCCAGCTTCATTTCTGCATGCTGCTTACCCACAAAATTGAAGTGCCGCTCATTTGAACCCACTCGATACGAAAACGAATCCCCATCGAATTCAAAACTGGTCGCCACTGTAGAACCATTTACGGTAACACCGCGCTCACTCAACACAAATTCTTCACGAGCATAAGGCGCAACATCTTGCTCAACCCAGCGACCATAAATTGTCGATTTGGGAATGGGCGGATTAATGGTTCGAGTAATCAAATCACTATACAGCATGCACACGACAACGGTTCCAACTATCGCTATAAGCATGAGAGAACGCTCTAGCCACTTACGAAGCATTGATTTAGATGACGTTTTTGACAAATTTGAAGCAGTGATCGCAGCATTCTTATTAACAGCAGAAGACATGAGGTTCACGTATTGAGGAAAGACGCACCCATTGTAACCTTCCCTTTTAACGGGACCAAGAACCTACCTCAATATGTTTGTGCTTTATTCCAAAATTTCACCTTGCCAACAAGTGAATAAAAAGGCATTATTTTAACATAATTAAACAAAGGAATGGCTGTAGTGAAAATTCGTAGTACTGCTCTCGTAAAAGGATTCCGTCAATCAACACCTTATGTCAATGCTCACCGCGGAAAAACCATGGTGATCATGCTGGGCGGAGAAGCCGTCGCACACAAAAATTTTGGCAATATTATTAATGATATCGCACTCATGCACAGCCTCGGAATCAAAGTCGTGGTGGTGTATGGTGCACGTCCTCAAATTAATCAGCTGCTAGAAAAACAAGACCTCACTACGCCTTACCACAAAAATATCCGCATTACGGATGAATCGGCTTTATCTGTTGTTATGCAAGCTGCCGGACAACTTCAACTTGCGATTACTGCGCGCCTATCAATGAGCCTCAACAACACTCCGATGGCAGGCACCCAGCTCAATGTCGTTAGCGGAAACTACATCATTGCCCAACCACTCGGCGTTGATGATGGTGTGGACTATTGCCATAGTGGACGTATTCGCCGCATTGACACCGACGCGATTAATCGCACGCTCGACCAAGGCTCTATTGTGCTACTTGGCCCCATTGCGAGCTCTGTGACTGGCGAGTGTTTTAACTTACTTTCTGAAGAAGTCGCGACACAACTGGCGATAAAGCTGGGTGCGGATAAGCTGATTGGTTTTTGCTCCGAACAAGGTGTCATTGATGACAACGGCAATGCTGTCGCCGAGTTACTGCCAATTGAAGCGGAGCATGTCATCAAAACACTCTCTGAAAATACGTCTCCTGACCTAGATTACAACACTGGGACACTGCGCTTTCTTAAAGGCTCTATTGCCGCTTGCCGTGCCGGAGTACCTCGTAGCCACTTGATCAGTTATAAAGTAGATGGCGCCTTAATTCAGGAGTTGTTCTCTTTCGACGGTATCGGTACCCAAGTTGTTATGGCGAGTGCTGAACAAGTGAGGCAAGCTAATATTGACGATATTGGCGGTATCTTAGACCTCATTCGCCCTTTAGAAGAACAAGGTGTACTCGTTAGGCGCTCTCGAGAGCAGCTAGAGCAAGAGATTGGAAAATTTACCATCATCGAAAAAGACGGCTTGATTATTGGCTGTGCTGCCCTTTATCCATACCCAGAAGAGCGCAAAGCTGAGATGGCTTGCGTAGCGATTCACCCTGACTATCGTGATGGAAACCGAGGTTTGTTACTGCTCAACTACATGAAACATCGTTCTAAATCCGAAACCATTGATCAGATTTTTGTCCTCACGACACACAGTTTGCATTGGTTCAGAGAGCAAGGTTTTTACGAAGTCAGTGTCGACTATTTGCCTGGAGCCAAACAAGGGTTATATAACTTCCAGCGTAAGTCCAAAATCTTAGCGTTAGATTTATAGCTTAACCTTAAATCAGGGAGCGAAACTTAACGTTCCACTATACCAACTAACCTCAAAGGGCAGGATTTAGTTCATTAACGCTCAACCCTGCACATCGAGCTTGTTTAGGAACGAGTTTGTTGAGGAGTAAGGCCACACATAAACCCTACTCCGGACTAGCGGGTCATCATGTAAACTCAACTTAGAAATGCGCAAACCATTGCTTGATTTTTGTTCCAATTTTATCTTTTAAATATACATTTGGTTGGCTATACTCTGCTCGCTAGTGATTGGTTTTTAACCAATACGAATGGATCTAGGTGATGTAATTAGCCTTCACCCTAAAATACTGGGCAATTGAAAAACTAGTTAGCTCCGTATTGCACACCAAGGACAGTTGTTAATCTGACTTTAAATAAGCCGAGACGAGCACTGTTATGAGAACAATCATTTGTAATTCGCTTCAAAGCTTCTGGGATATGGCTGACAATCAGTTTTTAGAAGGCCTAGACGTCCACTGTGTTTTCCCCGTAAATGACGCTATCCGAGATTTTATTCTTGCTTATCAACAGCAATACAAAATACGCAGCGTGTCTTTTACCAATGCGTTTGCAAAACATGCATAAAAGAAGACCGAGCCATAAGCTCGGTCTTCTTGTTTTAGTTGGTAAGCCGCTTTACTAACCCACTCGCGCGAGTGGTTTTCACCTTAATGCCTCGCTTCAGAACATTGAGTTCGGCGTAAAGAGCTAAACGCTTTTTCGCGCGGGTAATGCCTGTGTAAATCAACTCACGGGTTAATATCGGGCTAAAGTCTGGTGGCAAAATCATCAGGGTGTAATCAAATTCACTGCCTTGCGATTTATGGATGGTCATAGCGTAAGCCGTTTCATGTTCAGGTACTCGGCTCGGTAAGACCGATTTCACACTGCCGTCAGGTAACTCGAAAAAGACTTTCAAACGCGGTTCTTCTTCACTGTCATCTCGCATACAAATACCAATATCACCGTTATACAAACCTAAACCGTGATCATTACGCGTAACCATGACAGGTCTGCCGTGATACCAAATTTCATCCTGAACTTGAATGAACTTGCGCGCCGCGAGCGCTTTCTCGATGCGCTGGTTTAGCCCAGCCACACCGAAGTCACCTTCACGGATCGCGCACAGCAATCGGCATTGGTTGAAGGTATCTAACACCGCTTTGGCTTTGTGCGTTAGCGACTCTGGCTCTCCGGTTTTAGGATCAGTTTCCTGTTGTCCAATGCGTTTGAGGTAACGACCGTATTCCTGCACCAACGTCTGCATCATTTGGTTGTAATGTTGACTACTTAGCGCGAAATGTTCGATATCGGAAAAGTCACGCGCCCAGACGTTATCTACGCTCGCAGCAGAACCGGAATTAACCGCTTTTGCCAACTGACCAATGCCTGAGCGAGCGTCAAATCGGTAGCTCTTTTGCAGCATACATAAACTATCAGCAATGCTAGATGCACTGTTACCCGTATGCGCTAAAGTATCGAAACCCGTCAGTTTTGCGATGGCTGACGCCTGCTCTTTGCCATAACCCAATGCATGGAACGAACAGATATCACCCAACACTGCCCCAGCTTCAACTGAGGCAAGTTGGTCTTTATCACCTAACAAAATCAGCCGCGCATGTTTCGGTAAGGCATCGACCACTTTGTACATCATTGGTAAATCGACCATCGACGCTTCGTCGATAACTAAAATATCCAAATGCAGTGGATTTTGCTTGTTGTGACGAAATTCTGCACTATTAGGAATCGCGCCCAGCAACCGATGTAAAGTGCTCGATTCAGTCGGAATTTTGGCTTTTAGCTCCGGAGAAACTGGCAGTTCTTGCACCGCTTTACCAATGGACTCGGTTAATCGCGCCGCCGCTTTCCCCGTCGGGGCCACCAGCTTAATGGTTAGATTTTTCTCTTGCGTCGCCTGTTCAATCAAAGCAGCAAGCAATTTGGTTACTGTCGTCGTTTTACCCGTACCAGGGCCACCAGAAATCACAGCAAATCGACGAGTTAACGCAACCGCCGCCGCGACTTTTTGCCAGTTCACACAAGCTGAGAGTGGCACGAGTTCATCCAGTGTTTGCAAATCTTGAACCTTGCGCGCATTGCTAAGCACGGAATCAATCGCGTGCCAATCCAACGATTCGCTTGCGACCACATCAAGGTGGTCACACACCAATTGTTGACGCAACACTTGGTTGCTGCTTCCCGCTTCTACTGCTTTGCCTAACGCGTTAAACAGAAAATGGTATTGGCGTGCAAACAAATAGTTGAGCAACTCGGATAATCGCGCAAACTCTTGTGGTTGCAAGTTAACTGCGGCGCCCAACTGGTTGAGCTTTTCCGCCAGTGTCACTTCATAATGCCAATAGCGATGCAGATACAGACGCTCACCATCGAACATTAAAGGCAAGGCTTCTCCTTGCGCGCCGACCACGCTGGAATTTTGTAATACTTGAATCCAGTCTATGCCTTGCAACTGTGTGTTGAGCGCCAATGCCGACTCACCAAACAGCCCTAACTTACTGGCTAAATCCGCAGATTGCCCTTGTGCATCGAACAGAGACAGACAGATATGTCCTTTGCCGAGCTCACTACTGACAACACCAGCGATAAACGCCAATGCTTGGCTGTCCGACGATTCATCATGCGCTTGAGAATCAATAAAGCAGGCGAATTGGTAGTCGAGCTGACGAATAGCACCTTTGTGCGCCAAGCGTTCCAGCACTACCAATAGACTATCTTGGCCAGAATGAAGATTGCGATTTGTCGTCATTAAAGTAGCTCCATCTGCCCGGCTTGAGTTGAGCGCGTTTCAAGTGCTTGACCATCAATCAAACGATCCATCTCTTGTAAGAAGTCTAAGGTTGGTTTCGCGGCAAAAATGCCGTGGTCACTCTGCCCATCCATACCGCGCAAGAACAAGTAATACACACCACCGAAGTGCTGCTCATATTGATAATTCGCCAATCGGCTGCGTAGGAAACGATGCAGTGCTAACGTATAAATCTGGTACTGCAAATCGTAGCGGTGATCTGCCATGGCCGATTTCAGAGCCTCACCATGGTAGTGCGTCACATCGTCGCCAAGATGATTCGATTTCCAGTCAAGCACGTAGTATTTACCTTGATGTTCAAACACCAAGTCGATAAAACCTTTGAGCATGCCTTGCACGGTTTGGAAACCTAAATCACCCGCTTTCGCCGACAACGGATCGTGACGTTGAATGACTCGGTTTAACGCCGGTGCAGACAACACTTCAATCGGCAGCAAAAATTCCATCTCCACCAAACGTTGTGACGGTGCTTTTTGATTCAGCAGCAAAGACTTACCATCCAACGGCGTTGCGAGTACGGTATCAATCAATTGCTGTAAAATGGGCAACCACTCTTCATCGAGCTGTTCGCTTTCCATCAAGCCAAGGATGATTTGTGTATTCTCTTCCGTCGTGGCTGGCTGAGTAAATTCAATTTCCTCAAACAGGCTGTGCAGGAACGTACCCGGACGCGCACCACGAGGGAAGGTAAAAATCGAACGCTCTGGCTCCACCAAATCCGCTTCGTCTTGTTCTTCAGATGAGTCGATATCGAAACCTGTAATCTCAATCGTGGCATCATGCTCGGCGTGATGAGAGCCTTGCTTGACCAAGCCAGAGTAACTGGTGATGCGCCAGTTTCTGTCGATAGGGTTTTGCAGTTCTTTCGCGCTAAGATCGTGTATTTCTTCTTGTGGCGCTACGTACTTCTCTTCGAGTTGCTGCGGCGGATCGGCCACAACGACACAATCAAGCTCGTCTTGTTGCTTTGTTAAACCTTGGTGCAAATCGTAAATGCCACCTTCTTGACCATTCTGAATCAAATAGCCAATCGCACTGCGGTGTACGCCAGTTGGCTCTTTGGTCGAACGGCCATTGCGCAAAGGTGAGGCTCCAATAAAACACGCATACACAGCTCGCGTTAGTGCTACGTATATCAAGCGTAAGTCTTCCGCCAAACGCTCTTTATCCGCTTGCTTCATGGACGCATCGTTGCCAGTGATATCCAGTACCGTGCGGTCATTGGCTGCATCGTAATATTTGGCTTCACTGGCTTCTCGATAGCTGAACACAAACGGCAGAAATACGAGGTCATACTCCAAGCCTTTTGATTTGTGAATAGTTACGATCTGCACTAAGTTACGTTCCGATTCTAAACGTTGGATTTGGTCATCACTGCCACCCAAACCGTTTTCCGCATCACTGATAGACTGAGCGAGCCAACGCAGCAGACCGTGGTCGCTATCCAGTTCATTACTGGCTTGTTGAAGCAGTTCACCGATGTGCATTAAATCGGTAAGTACTCGCTCACCATTCTCACCCTGTGAACTCGCGCCTTCTTCTAGTAATCGCTCGGCAATATGGCGTTTGCTGATCACCGCGCGCAACATCGGCAGCACACCACGTTGAACCCAAAGTTTGCGATATTCTTTGAATTCGTTTACGGCGTTTTCCCACACAATTTCATCGTTATTAAGTGCATCCAAACTTGCTGCGTCGAGGGCAAACAGCTCAGAAGCAAGACTTGCACGCAGCGCACGGTCATTTTCTGGCGTCAGCACCGCTTGCAGCAAACGCTGTAAATCCTGCGCCACTGAACTGGTAAACACACTGTCTCGGTTAGACAGGTACACGCTGGCAATGCCTTGTTCAGCCAGCGCTTGTTTGATCATTCGACCTTCGCTACCTGTTCGAACCAATACCGCGATATCGCCCGCTTGAACCGCTTTCTGTTTTTCGCCATTCACCAGACACGCTTGCCCCTGTTGAGCCTGCGTCAAAATGGTTTGGATTTGGCTTGCGGTCGCCTCTGCCATTCGAGTCAAATACTCGCCTTTTGGTAGCGGTTTATCGTCCGCTTCTTGCAACCAATAAGTCAGCGCTGGTTGCTTTTGGCCACCCATAGTCCAAATGCGTTTTTCGGCATTGGGACTGTACTTAACGGGTAAGAACGGAATATCCGAATCATAGATAAATGGACTGTCTGGCAAAGCAAATACTTGGTTTACCGCCTGCACCATATCTGCGCTAGAACGCCAGTTGGTTCCTAACGTGTAGTGGGCACTTACTTGGTTACGCGCTTTGATGTAAGTGAAAATGTCTGCGCCACGAAAGCCATAAATCGCCTGCTTGGGGTCACCGATCATAAACAAACCACATTCCGGGTTGTTCAGATAAATACGGCTGAAAATACTGTATTGAAGCGGGTCGGTATCTTGGAACTCGTCAATCATAGCGACAGGATACAAAGTACGAATACGCGCCGCTAAAAGCTCGCTTTCGTCCGTATCGATAGAAGCAGAAAGTTGTGTCAGCAAATCATCGAAAGAGAGCCACTGTTTTTGATTTTTCGCGTTGGCCAGCATCACACGACAATGCTCAATCGCATGAGCAAGCAGTGGCGCTTTTAAGCTGATTGGGTTGGCAAGAAATGTTTCAATGGCTTCAAATACCGCATGCTGCGGCGCACTGCCTTTCGGTGTTTTTTCCAACAAGACGTTTTGCGCGAATTTCTCCAGCTTGTCTGGATAATCGTAACCTGTAGTTTCCGTTGCCGCCCAAGCGTTTACCACCTCCAACCACGTCGGCAGAGACTTTTTGGTATAGCTACGTTTGTTAATATCTGAATCTGAAATCAGCGTGAAGAAGTCATCTTGGCTTTCTCGCCACTGTGCTTTTAATTCATCAATTTTTTTCAGATTTTCAGTATGAAGATCAGCCAAACTGCCTTTCATTGCAGGAACAGAAAGGCTTAACGGCGCACCGGTTAAGTAATTGCTGATGTCAGACAACAACGCAGATGGAGAGCCCCATAGCTGGCGAATTTCCCCAGCCAAGGTAAATGGCAACGGGTAGAAATTGCGGCGCCAGTAATCGGCTACAACTTGCGCTTTTAGGTGACTTTCATCGGTCACAAACTCGTTATTAAATCGGCTGCCAGATTCAAACGCATTTTGCGTTAGCATACGTTGGCAAAAACCGTGAATCGTGTAGACCGCCGCCTCGTCCATCTGACGCTCTGCCTGCAATAAAATTTCTGCGGCTTGCTTGTGATCGTCAAACTCATTAAGCAAAGGTTGGATCACCGGATCGGAACTCTGTCCACGCGCAAACGCGATTCGCGCGTCATGGATCCTTGCCCTGATACGATCGCGTAATTCCGCAGTTGCCGCTTCGGTAAAGGTTACAACCAGAATTTGGTCGACCGTAAGCGGTACGCGATGTCGAGTTTCCGCGCTGCCATGACCAAGCAAAAGACGCAGATATAAACCTGCAATAGTGAAGGTTTTACCTGTACCTGCTGATGCCTCGATTAACCTCGCACCGTGCAGAGGAAACGTCATCGGTTCTAGTGGCGTTGGTTGAGGCTGCTCTGTGCGGTCTAACGTATGTAGAGGGCACTCTGCACCTGACATTTGATCCATAACGCTGAATCTCTCCGGATTATTTACTAGGACGTATCACCTAATAAATGTGATCTATAGTTAAAAATTCTATTAATATGTTTAACAAGTTGGATAATTTAGAGCTTTGTGAGATCTTTCTCACGGTTATCCATAAGACGTACCGTTAGTATGCGCCCCACGAGATAAGCCAAACCTTTTTGGCGACACAACTCAAATGAATTAAACAAAAGTATCATGGTCCCTCTGACCTTGTGGCCGTACAGCGAACGCCCTACAAAAAATAATGATTTTCTGGCGGCCACCCTACTCTTCCTTCTCTTTATCCAACTGTCTTTATTACGCTTTTACGTCATCAGCGTCTTGAACCGCTAAGCGCGCACCTTGCAGTACTAATGCTGTCAGCAAACGAACTTCTGAGGCCAACTCATCATTCCAAGCAGGCCAAATTCGAGAGATGTACGCATTACTGCCTTCGCCCGGGCTCATGAAGCCATCATTGAATGCGTCAGCCATTTTCTTCAAAGATTTCTCTTCGTCATCGACCCACTGACCGCGGCTAAAGCCCGCTTCAACACAAGCCAACGCCGTTTTCGGGAAATAAGGCAAAGGCTTAGTCATGCCTTCGAAAAATAAGCGAACTAATTCAGTCAGTAGCTGTTTGGCATACTGCGCATCGGCAATTTCTGGGTAGATCAAATGCAGTGCGCCTTCTTTACGATCGTAACCAATGATGTGGGTTTTCTTAGCATGACCCGACGCCGACATGGCAAGGTGATCGATCCACGCTGCAAGGTAATCTTGCGCTCGAATCTTACCGCTTCGGTAGCGAATCAAACCGGATTGGTAGCATTGAGTCAGCCAACCAGTCAGGCGAACGTTTTTCTCTTCGCCTTCATTTCGCTCAAACAAAGAGTCAAACGTCAGGTCGATTTCCAAATCGTCTTGAGGCGCACCAGATAAAAACGCCAGTTTATCCACCAGCTCTTCCGCCTGAACTCGGTTGGTTTCAAACTCGATATCACCAAACGCCCCCACCGGCAGTTTGCCTTGCGCGCGCTGTTGACTCATAAAGTGTTTAAGCACCTCTGTTTTTTTCTCTGGCTGCATCAATGTCGTTTCAAGCAAGGTTTCTAACAGCTCATCACGCATTTGATAACTTTCCAAACCACCTAAAACAAAGGGTTCGTCGTCTTCCATCACCGGCAGTGGCGGCTCAAAGATTACTTTTAAGCGACGATTGAAAAAATACTGCACAGGTAAGCGCCAGAAACGTTGCAACTCGACTAAGTCGAGCTCAAGTGGGAACGTCGCTCCTAACAGATAGTCGTCTAATGCCCGATTAAAATCACGACGAACATAGCCTTGCGATTGACTACTTTGAGTTAATGCCGCTGGAATCCACTCTTTCGCGTAGCTGGCGTGCATGCCTTGGAACGCACTTGGGCTAAACGGCACCATGGCGTGGGTATTCACCAACGCATTTAATAAGTTGTCGCCAGACTCATCAACGGGCAACGCTTCATCACCACTTAAACAATAGTTTTGGTGGCAGTATTCCATCAGCTCAGAAACCAGAACCGAAGGCACTCGCTCGGTGTTGTCTTGGATTGAACGGCCAACATAACTGATGTAGAGCGTTTGCTGTGCAGACAACATCGCTTCGAGGAATAGGTAACGGTCATCATCTCGGCGCGAACGGTCGCCCGGCTTGGTTCTTCCCGTCATCAAGTCAAAGCCTTCTGGCGGCATGGAACGCGGGTACACGCCGTCATTCATCCCCAGTAGACAAACGGTTCTAAACGGAATAGAGCGCATCGGCATCAGAGTACAAAAGTTCACTTGACCAGCAAGGAAGCGCTGGCTGACTCGTGTGCCAGATAATTTGTTTTGAAGGTATTGGCTGATGATCGACGGCGATAACGCATCATCAAATGCGGCATCAGCTAATTGCTCTTTGAGTTGGCTGAGCGTATCGCGAATGGATTTGAGCGCCATTTCGCCTTCTAACTCAACAGAGAAGAAATCATCCAGCAGTGAAACCAAAGTCTCTCGCCAACCATCGATAGTTTGAACATGAGAAAGTTTGCTTCGATAAGTGCTAATTTGTTGGATAAAGTGTGCCAACTTGCCCGCCAGCTCTGCGCCCATGCCTTGCACTTCGTTGTACGGAGACAAACTGCCTTGCTCGGTTTCAAACAAACCAGCGGATTCTGGCATCGCGTAGCCAAGCAACATTCGTTGAATACCAAATTGCCATGTGTTTTGACGAGTTTCCGGCAGTTCAAATTCGCGTCCGGTATTGGCATCCAACCCCCAGCGAATTCCCGATTCCTCAACCCATTGTTTGGCTTGTAAGAAATCATCTTCGCTGAGTTCAAAACGCTTTAATATCGCTGGAGTTTCCAGAAGTTCGAGTAGTTCTGATGCCAAACAGCGCGTATTGGGTAAGTTCACCAACTGCATAAATGCAGCCAGAATTGGGCTCTCTTGATCGGCGGTTCGGTCAGAAATCGAATATGGAATAAAACGCTCACCCGGCGCGTTACCAAAGACCGCCTGAATCGCAGGGCTGTAAGCGTTGATGTCCGCGACCATCACGATAATATCGCGCGGTTTTAACGTTGGGTCAGCATCGAACATCGCCAACAGTTGATCATGCAGCACTTCAACTTCGCGCATCGGGCTGTGACAAGCGTGTAGGCTCAGTGATTTATCACCCAAGCTAACCACTTGTTTGTGATGACTGTTTTCAATCTGTTGATCATCTTGATGTTCTTCAAGATTGAGAATATCCGCTTGCAATTGATGGAGCAGACTGTCGCGCTCAACATCAACAAAGGCTTCGATTTCATGAGATTCCAGCTGAGACAACAGATACATATTGTCGCGCCCGAGTTTACCCATGGATGCCAACAGACTGTTTCCGACCACATCGGTGTGCAGCTCATCGATCACATTATCTTCCAGTGATCCTTTCAGTTGCTCAGTTTCACCTTGCACTTCCGAGTGATCGTCCTGCCACACAACGTGCTGACGATGTTTCGCCGCCAAACGAGCCAGATATTTGCGATCTCGAACTTCACCCCAGTAATAACGACACGGGTTGGTGAACATCAGATGCACGTCGATGTGTTCACCAATTGCTTTTAGCGCATCCATATAGCGAGGCGGCAACGAAGAAATGCCAAAAACAAACAAACGCTTGGGTAAATGGTCAAAATTGCCGTTAAAACTCTCTAACGTGTCGATAAAGTGCTCATAAAGGTTGGCACGGTGATATGGAGACTGTCCTAATGACGCAGTGTGATCATACAACGCTTGCCATAAGATCGGCTGCCACGGATGCTCATCTTCCAGCTCTGGCACACTCTGCCCTGCTTCCCAACTTGCGATCCACTCCGGACGATACACCAAGTAACCATCGAAAATATCGGCAATTTTCTCAGCCAGTTGATACAGCTTAGAGTGATCACTGTCATCTTTGAGGTACTGCGCTAACGGCGAAAACACGTCTTGGTTGAGAAGCCCCGGCAGCAGATGCATCAACTTCCAAGTCATCGCTTCTTTGTTAAACGCACTGCGTTTTGGCACGTCTGGCAACACCTGCGTAAACATTTCCCAAATGAAGGTAGCAGGAAGCGGAAAATCAATGTTCGCGGCAACACCAAACTCTTTGGCCAATTCCATTTTTAGCCACTGGGACATGCCCGGACTTTGAACCAGAATTTGTTCTTTTTCGAACGGGTTTTCCAGCGGACTGATTCGAATCAGTTCGACAAGGAGTGATTTAAGAACGTCAACTTGGTTGGAGTGATAAACAGTAAACAAATTGGGAATACCGAGCGCCGATTGAAACTGTTAGCTAGCTTAGCACAGCCCCATTTAAACCCGCAGTGATCTCGCGTTCGGAAAAAACAAAAGGTTATATATCACTCAAATAGAGTATGAATCTTCTGAATTTTCACATGTCAATCAAGTCTGACACTTCCATACAAAATGTGACATTCGTCGCAACTATTCCATAATAAAAAACACTGTTTTATACTCCCTCTACCCATAATTTATAAACAAACAAAAAGTATGTTTCGCAAACTGTCTTCCAACAGCGCTTGGCTGATTGCTTTTTTTGCTTGCTTTGCAGTGTACCTGTCGATCGCTTGTTATCCTTTTGTGTTGTCTAACAATCAGAATGAACCGCTAACCTTGTTGCAAGGTTACTATTTGGTTTCGACTCAATATGGCTGGCTGGGCTTGATCGCTCTTCCATTTATGTTGTTGAGTTTATTGCTCTCTTTTCTACCGACTCGAGTATTCAAAGGCATCGTGATCGCTATCGCGATCTGTCTATTGATCATGTTTAAAGTCGATATCCTCGTTTTTCAGCAATACAAACTTCACATCAACGCTCTATTAATCCGTATGTTTTTCGAAGGTGGCGGTGATGTCTTCGATATTTCGTGGATGAGTTGGCTTATCTTCGTCAGTGAAGTTACCGTTCTGGTGATCGGGCTCGCCTGTACCGTTTGGGTAAGTAATAAACTGGCACAAAGCCGAGCTAAGTTCGTTTTGATCAGCGTCTGGTTTGCTGTATTGCTCAGCACACAGATGATTCATGCGTACAAAAATGCCCTTTACGAAGATGAAGTCAGTCAGTTTTCGAATAACTGGCCACTTTACTACCCGCTGACGGCTCGTAAATTTATTTACAAACACGACCTAGTGGATGAGAGCATTGCATCGAAGAACCGCGTAGAGTTAACCAACATTGAACGTAGCTCACTCAACTACCCGCTTGCGCCGATTCAAGTGCAAAGCAAAGAGAAACAGCCCAATGTCTTGTTTATCTTGGTTGACGCGTGGCGCTACAGTGATGCGACGCCGGAAGTCATGCCAAATGTCAGCAAGTTCGCCGAAAAAACGGTGAATTTCACACAACATATGAGCGGCGGCAACTCAACTCAAGCGGGTATTTTCAGCCTGTTTTACAGCTTGCCAGCGACCTACTGGGAAAGCTTTTACGCAAGTCAACGCTCTCCTGTTTTTATGGATACGCTGCAAGCAGAAGGCTACCGCATGGGCATTTTTGGCTCAGCACCGCTCACCAGTCCGCCACTCTCTCGCACGGTATTCAAAAAAGTGTCGGACTTGACCCTGAAACAAACTGGGGAAACAGCTGTCGAGCGCGATCAGCAGATAACAGACAAGTTCATCGAGTTCCAAAAGCAGGACAGCGACAAGCCGTACTTTGGTTTTCTGTTCTACGATGCCGCCCACGGCACGGTGTTTCCTGAACCTGAATTTGCGAAATTCAAACCATACTGGGAACGCGTTGACCACATTTTGCTCAACAACGATTTTGACGCTTCGCTTTACCACAATCGATACAAGAACTCGTTGTACTACATCGACAGCTTGATTGGTGATGTGCTGAAAAACGTCGACTTAGACAACACCATTGTGGTGATTTCATCAGATCATGGTGAAGAGTTTAACGACCATAAGATGAACTATTGGGGCCACACGGGTAATTACAGTGACGTTCAAGTGCATGTGCCTCTTTACGTGTACATGCCAAATCGTCAGCCAGAGCAAGTTGATTACCGCACGACCCATTTTGACGTCGTGCCAACCATGATGAATACGCTGTTTGACGTTCAAGGCACAACGAGTTCATACAGCGTTGGTCATAACTTGTTTGATAGCTCTGCCTCTCGCGATTGGTATATTGCAGGCAGCTACTACAACTATGCATTGGTCGGCAAAGAACTGATGCTTGTGGTAAACCCTGGCGGGCACTCTCAGCAACTGAATCGCCAGTTAAAAGTCGAGAAAGAACAGAAAGTTCCTGTCGATATCATTCGTCATTCTCTGGATGAGATGTCGCGATTTTACAAAAAAGGCTAGTGTCCAACATCGACGCCGATTGAAATAAAAAAGCCTCTTGGTTGTAAGACCAAGAGGCTTTTTCCTATCTGCTATTTAAGCGTGATGAGCGTGCATCAAGCGTGGCTGAATCAATAAGTTGTTGATGTATTGTAAAGCCACATAAGAGGCAACAAATGTTGCCACAATCAACTCAAGACCAGCTAAGCCTCGCACTTGTTGAACATAGTGCGCAGCCAATCCTTGCAACTCCATCCAATTCGCCATTTTAAACAGCGCCGTCGCACCGATCACCATCGGGAAAGTGAACGCCGCATAGCCTGGGCTAAATGGCAGTCTAAGCAATTTAAAGAATGCGAGGTAAATGATGGCTGTCATCAATACCGCGATACCAAATAGCATAGCGATGATCACTGGTGATGGTGTCGCAGTGACCGTTAAGTACCCTGCCAATGATAGACTTGCTGGCGCTGCCATGATTGCCATTGTTGGTTTCGCTGCATCCGGAATTTCATGGGTGAACATGAAACGGTAAATCATCATCGGCAACATGATCGCGTACGCCACCATACCAAACATCAATGCACCTTGTGCCACTGGTGCTAACATCGGGTTGCCAGAGAAAGACACATCCGCAACGATAATACCCACAGGCGGTACAAACCAACTAGGAACCATGTGGTGCAATTCAAAATCTTTGGCGCGATGGTAAACAAAGCTCACCAAGAACACGATGTGCAAAACCACCGCAATCAGCCAAAGCGCATCGCCAGCTAATGGGTAAAAATGGCCGAGAGAATTTGAAACCACCATGGTTCCCATCGCAAATGTCGGAACCACGCTGCCCACAACCGGATGAGCAAGATCTTGTCTCAATAGATGATTATGTAGCAAAAACTTGGTTGCCAATATAGCCAATAATATGCTCGCGATACCCGCACTAATCCACTGTCCGTAGCCATGTAATTCGGCGAAGTTTTCCCAACTCCAGCCCAAGCTTGCAATACCAAGAGCCAAACCCGCCATTGGAGTTGGCGCTCCCATTACTTTTGCTTTTGTTCTTTGAATCATGATGACCTCAACCAGACTCACTCTTGATGGGGCGTATAATACGCTTGCACTTCGTTCCGATATATCTAATTATTTAAAACAAACGTTCAGAATTACTTAACGGTGGGGTATGGCAAGTCACATTTCTCTTAAACAACTGAAAGTGTTTACGACGATCACGCAGCACAAAACGCTCACAGCGGCTTCTGATAGTCTCTTTTTATCGAAAGCCGCAGTGAGCATGGCACTCTCAGAATTAGAAAAGCAGATCGGCCATCACTTATTTGATCGTGTTAATAACCGACTGATTTTGAACCAAGAAGGTCAAAAACTACTGCCACTGGCGGATGAATTACTCAACCGAGCCAAGGACATCGAGAGCATTTTCGATGGTGACCAAGCGCTATCGGGCCAACTTCGCATTGGTGCCAGCGACACCATTGGCAACCAAGTCGCGCCCTATTTGCTTAGCGAATTTCGTCAGCAAACGAACCATCGTTCTCAAAGTCTGTTCATTTCTAACTCCGCACAAATCTGCGACATGCTGACCGATTACGAGTTAGACATAGCCCTCATTGAAGGCAAAACACTTCACCCTAAATTGCAGTCTACCCAGTTTAGCGAAGATGAAATGTGCGTGATTTGCGCGCCCAATTCCCCAGCCGCGCACGAAGGGCCAGTAAACTTAACCGAGCTAGAAAACAGTGAATGGATATTGCGAGAGGCAGGCTCTGGTTCACGCGAATTTTTTATGCGCGTTGTCGCGCCGCGCTTGGAACATTGGCATGAAGCTTTTCAGCTCAATACCACCGAAGCGTTGATCAACTCAGTATCGGCAGGGTTAGGCTTGGGCTGTTTGTCACGTTTGTCTGCAGAACCTGCTATTCGTGACGGCCGCGTAAAACTGCTCGACATGCCTTTAGATATGAAACGTCGCTTCTGGTTACTGGTTCATAAAGAGAAATATCAAAGCCCATTGCTCAAAACGTTTATCGAATTTTGCCAAGATTGGGAACGACCAACAAACCTTCCTTTGGCGGACAAATCCGCAAAGTGAAACCAAGATAGTTTAAATGCTAGTCAGTTAGTTGTACGTGTCTCTCATTCTGAGGCTTGTCGCTAGACTTGATTGGTCAAAAACTGTATAAAAAGCCAGTATCAATACACCAAATTAGGGGACCAACCATGGCTGTAATCGTCAAGTACGTGGTAGAACGCAATGGAGAAGAGAAAATGACTTTTACCTCTAAAGCGGAAGCTGACGCATACGACAAAATGCTGGATATGGCAGACGAGTTATTCTCACTGCTGGGTAAAAGTGAACTTCTAGAAGACGAAGGTAAGCAAGAAGATCTTGCAATGTTCCTTGCGCAAAACAAAGAAGAAGTGCTTTACGCTCTTGGTGCAAAACGTAAACCTGCACCAAAAAAAGCAAAGAAGCTTGAAGCTGTTGAAGAAGATAGCGAGCAAGAAGACGCTGCATAAGCCTATCATTTGTTTAGAAAAAACGTCGCATTATGCGGCGTTTTTTATTCCTTCCGTTTATCTCCATATATCTCTGAGAATATAAAGAACCGATTTAATATCCCAAATTGCTCTAAATTTCATGTTGCAGATTAGTGTGACTTAGATCTAGTCTAAATGGGTTCGGTGATGGGGTACCACCGGAATCGAAAGATTCGAACCGCTGTTAAAGCTAATGACTCCTACAGAAACGAAAACAGGTCAGCCCTGTTGGAAGTGCTTTCGCTTATGTTGTGAAAGCAAGAGTTCTGTAGTGAGCAATTCAACTCTTCTCCAACCCCGCTCCTGTTTTCTCAAAAAATAAAAATACACTGGGAAAACACTATGCAATACTCACACGAAATCCAATCAATGTGCCCGATTCAACGCGGCGATCTTCATGTATCTGCACCGATCCCTGTTGAAGGCGCAATGATCAATCCAAAAGACGTTATCGCGATTTCTGGTCTTAGCCACGGCGTTGGCGCTTGTGCTCCTCAACAAGGTGCAGCAAAACTGACTCTTAACGTCAAAAACGGCATCATCGAAGAAGCTTTGATCGAAACGATCGGCTGTTCAGGCATGACTCAATCAGCCGCGATGGCCGCAGAAATCCTAACTGGCAAAACCATTCTTGAAGCACTGAATACCGACTTGGTATGTGATGCTATTAACGTCGCGATGCGCGAAATCTTCCTTCAATTTGTTTACGGTCGTACTCAATCTGCTTTCTCTGAAGGCGGCTTGGAAATTGGTGCGGCACTGGAAGACCTTGGTCAAACTCAACGTAGCCAAGTGGGTACTAGTTACTCAACTAAAGCAAAAGGCGTGCGTTACATGGAGTTGGCTGAAGGCTACGTAACAAAACTCGCGCTAGACGAAAACAAAGAAGTGATTGGTTACCAATATCTCAACCTAGGCAAGATGATGAAAGCCATCAACGAAGGCGTATCTGCAGCAGAAGCAGCAGAAAAAGCAACGGGCACTTACGGTCGTTTTGACGAAGCCGTAACGACCATTAACCCACGCCAACAATAATTGCCACCAAGAGGAAAGAGATTATGAACACTCCAATTACTGAATCTGTACGTCGCACATTAGACGAAATGCAACTTTCTTCTCTGGAAGCGGCTTACCAATGCTGTATGGATCGTGGTATCGACCCTAAAGCACTAGTGATGGACACTCAACCTATCGCGTTTGAAAGCGCGGCAGATGCCTACACACTGGGCACCGCTTTGGCGATTTTCCGCGGAGCAAAAACAGCAGAAGAAGCAGCAAACATCATCGGTGAAGGTCTTCAGGCGTGCACTAAACCCGGCAGCGTGGCAGAGCAACGCCAAGTGGGTATCGGTCACGAGTCATTCGCAGCGGCAGAAGGCGCAATCAAAATCGCACTAAACGTGAACAAATCACGCAAAAATCCGTTGAAAGTGATCCTGAATGGTTTAGGTAAAGACGCCGCTTACCTAATCTCACGCATCAATGGTTTCACTTACGTACGCACTCAATACAACTACCAAACTGGTGAGTTAGTGGAAGTAGAACGTCGCCGTTTCTCCCAAGGTCCACGTGGTGAGATCCTTTGCTACGGTGCAGACGATGTACGTGAAGGCGTGGCTATCATGCATAAAGAACAAGTGGATGTGAGCATCACTGGTAACTCAACCAACCCGACTCGCTTCCAACACCCAGTAGCAGGCATCTACAAAGCAGAACGTAACCATGAAGGCATGCCTTACTTCTCTGTGGCATCAGGAGGTGGTACTGGTCGTACTCTACACCCAGATAACGTGGCGGCAGGTCCTGCCTCTTACGGTATGACCGATACCATGGGTCGCATGCACGCTGATGCTCAGTTCGCGGGTAGCTCTTCTGTACCAGCGCACGTTGCAATGATGGGCTTCATCGGCATGGGTAACAACCCAATGGTAGGGGCAACGGTTGCACTTGCCGTAGCCGTCGGTGAACTTAGCCTTTAAGCCGATTTAATCGCTTTCTATCCAAAGCGATTAAATCCAACAAACCCAGTGTAGGGGGAGTGACTTCGGTCCTCCCCTTATTTTTTGCTGCGCCCCTTTTCCAACTTCACTTTGTCTTTACCCCAAATCGGTCTGAGAAGGCTTTTGCGACACATTTCTCATCAGACAAACATATCTCTAAAAAGACAAAAGGTATCCATCTACGGACTTTCTCCATTTCCCCTCTTTAAACTCCCCAACACTCTCTTTATGATGACTGACAACTTAATTATTTCTTGTCAGTGAACAGACGAGACACAAGACTCAACACATGGAGATCAACTATGGCTTTCTTCTCTCTAGCCTTTGGTACGGCAACTAAAAATCGCGACGGCAAAATCATCGAAGCGTTTTTCCCAAACCCAGTTCTTAACCCAAGCGAAGCGCTTGTTAACGCACTAGCAGCAGTAGCAGGTTACGAGCAAGGCAACCAAGCTATCGAGATCTCTGCAGCACAAAGCGCAGAACTGGCAGCAGCATTTGAAGCAAACGGCGATGCTGCAAACGCATCTTTCGCAGCAAAAGCAGCAGAATCAGCACAACCACTTGTACTGGTTATCCTTGCAACTGACGAGCAGCCACAAAGCGTTGCTGAAGGCTTCCTAAAACTTCAACTTATCTCTAACCGCCTAGTTCAACCGCACGGCACGGTACTGGATGGCATCTTCGGTCTACTACACAACATCGCATGGACTAACGAAGGTCCAATCGATCTACCTGAACTAGCAGAGCGTCAAATCGAAGCTCGCCTAGCGGGTCGTGCACTAAGCGTAGATTGCGTAGACAAGTTCCCTAAAATGGTGGACTACGTGGTACCAACTGGCGTTCGTATCGCTGACACTTCTCGCGTACGTCTTGGCGCACACGTTGGCGAAGGCACAACGGTAATGCACGAAGGCTTCATCAACTTCAACGCAGGTACAACTGGCGTGAGCATGGTTGAAGGTCGTATCTCTGCTGGCGTAGTGGTTGGTAACGGCTCTGACATCGGCGGCGGCGCATCTATCATGGGTACGCTATCTGGCGGCGGTAAAGTTGTAGTTTCTATCGGTGAAAACTCTCTACTAGGCGCGAACGCAGGTCTTGGCTTCCCAATGGGTGACCGTTGTACTATCGAATCAGGTCTGTACGTAACTGCTGGTTCTAAAGTACGCATGCTAGATTCTGACGGTCAAGAAGTCGAAGTGGTGAAAGCACGCGATCTTGCTGGTGTTTCTGACCTACTGTTCCGTCGTAACTCTGTAACAGGTCAAATTGAGTGTCTTGCAAACAAGAGCGCGGTTGAACTGAACAGCGAACTGCATAAAAACAACTAATAAATAGTTAAGAAAAATCCCCCAGCAGGAAACTGTTGGGGGATTTTTTAGCTTAAGTCAAAATGCGTGATTACTGATTTAAAAAGCTGACCGCTTTATCTGGGAAATCAGTAAACAAACCATCCACTTTTACTTGGTTGTAGTACACATCCATCATGCCTTCAAAGCTGTCAGTGTACGCTGGAATGCGTCCTGGATCGGCGCGGAACGTGTATGGATGCACTTGCAAGCCAGCGTCTTTTGCAGCCTTCATCAACGGCTTGATGATGATATTGTCTTTGGTTGACTTATCATCCACCAGCATCGGCTTCCAAGGTCCAATTCCTTCCGCGTAACTCGCTACTTTCTTCATTCCGTCGGCTTCGAACATCCAGTCATAACTGTATGGTGTTGCCTTGTCGCCTTTGTACACCATAGTTTCGTTCCAGTCCGTGTAAGCCATAAGCTGAACGAGCTTTAAGTCCATGTCCATTGCAGGCATGAGTTCACTGTTGATGCGTTGAAGTTCATTCGCATCAAAACACTGAAGGTAGACTTTGTCGTCTTGAGAGCCGTAACCGTACTGCTTCAAGACTTTAAGTACTGCTTTAGAAATGTCCTTACCTTCATGACGATGGAACCAAGGCGCTTTAATTTCTGGGTAAATACCGATGTCATAACCCAGCGTTTTGTTTAAGCCTTGGATCAGCTCAATCTCTTCAGCAAACGTCGGCACGGTGAAATCAGATTTCCACATAGGGAATCGGGTTGGATAGCCCGCTACTTTGTTGCCTTTGTCATCGATATTAAAGCCTTCAGTTACTCGCAAGGATTTGATTTCCGCCAGAGTGAAATCAATCGCGTAATAACGACCATCTTTACGTGCACGATCAGGAAAACGCTCCGCAACATCCGTTACGCGATCGAGATAATGGTCATGCAACACGACCAACTGGTCATCTTTCGTCATTACCACATCTTGCTCTATGTAGTCAGGTTTCATTGCGTAAGCAAGTGCTTTGGCTTCTAGCGTGTGCTCAGGCAAGTAGCCCGATGCGCCACGGTGCGCAATGACAAGCGGCTTTGCAATCGCACCAGCAGAGAGGCTAAGTGCTAAAAAAGTAAGACATACTGACTTTGTTTTCATTGTTATTTCCTTGATAAAGCGAAGAGGCAGTATTCCACTGCCTCTTTAAACAAATATTACGCTAGCGCTTCCTTCTCGCGCTCTTTTTGCTCGTGGTGCGCACGCTCACCTAAGAAGGCGTACATCAAACACACGATAGAAGTAATACAAGAACCCACTAAGATGATAAAGCCACCATCCCAGCCAAAGTGGTCTACGGTGTAGCCCAAAATCGCGTTTGCGGCAACTGCCCCACCCAGGTATCCAAACAAACCAGTAAGACCAGCGGCAGTACCTGCGGCTTTCTTCGGAGCGAGTTCAAGTGCGTACAAACCGATCAGCATAACCGGACCATAGATTAGGAAACCAATTGCAATAAGCGCCATCATATCTACTGTTGGGTTGCCCGCAGGGTTAAACCAATAAACCATCACTGCAACTGTCACTAGCACCATAAATAAGATACCAGCAGGTGCACGACGACCTTTGAACAATTTGTCAGAGATCCAGCCACACAATAGTGTTCCGGGAATGCCAGCCCATTCGTATAAGAAATAAGCCCATGACGATTTATCTACCGAGAAATCCTTCGCTTCTTTTAGGTAAACAGGTGCCCAGTCCAGTACGCCGTAACGAATTAGGTAAACAAATGCGTTTGCAATTGCAATCGACCAAAGAAGTTTGTTGTTGAAGACGTATTTGAAGAAGATTTCCTTCGCTGTCATTTCTTGTTCATGGGACTTGTCATAGTCATCTGGGTAATCGTCTTTGTATTCTTCAATAGGAGGCAGACCACAAGACTGAGGGGTATCGCGAACCGTCATCCAAACAAACACAGCAACCAACGTGGCGAAAAATGCAGGAACATAAAATGCAGTGCGCCAATCATCGTTAAATGCCCATAGGCCAAGAATAAATAGTGGACCAATCAAACCGCCACCCACGTTGTGCGCCACGTTCCAAACCGAAACGATCTCACCACGCTCTTTACGTGACCACCAGTGCACCATGGTTCGGCCACAAGCAGGCCACCCCATCCCTTGGAACCAACCGTTCAAGAAAAGCAAAATGAACATCGCAGTGACGCTACCAGTCGCCCATGGCATAAAGCCAAAGCAAAACATCACTAATGCAGACATCAATAGGCCGCCACTAAGGAAATAGCGAGGGTTGGAGCGGTCTGAAACGCTGCCCATTAGAAACTTAGAGAGACCATATGCAATGGAAACAGCTGCCAAGGCGACACCTAAGTCTCCGCGGCTAAAGCCTTGCTCGATAAGATAAGGCATCGCCAAACTGAAGTTTTTACGAACTAGATAGTAACCGGCGTAGCCAACAAAGATACCGATAAAGAGTTGCCAACGGAGGCGAGAGTAGGTGCTATCGATGCTGCCAGGGGACAGACGATCAATGTGCGCCTTAGGTTTGAATATTCCAAACATAGGAACCTCATTATTTTGTATGCGATGGTAAAAACACAAAAGGAGCGAACGAAACAAAATAAATCTTCGTTCGAAAGTTCATGAATTGTATGGAGTTAGGATTTTATTTCTGTGACAAATGTTGCACATGGATTAAATATAAGTAAATACAGTAAATTATATGAGCATTAATTAGATCATCGTTCAACTTTACTCAAGATTCGTTAATATGAAACTGATATTCAAACCTCTCACTTGAGCATTCCAATTCGAAACCTTTGAAACAAAGGCTCGAATTAGAACATAAACTAACCGTAAAAAGGGCGATTTACGCCTGCCCTACTCGCTCCGAACCAACTAATAACTAAAAAGCTGAAAAACGATCACGTTTAGCATCAAACGAAATAAAAAAAACAATTTTTATTTGAATACAAGCCGAAGCAATGATTCACAAACACAAGACATTAACAGCGTTTATTCTCTTCTCAACTCATCCTATTGGTATCAATGGGATGACGATTTTTTCTAAAAGTCCAAACATGACAGCGTATTTTTTTATATCACTGCTAGCCCTTGATACATTTGACATTCTCCTACTCCTTTAGGGTTAACTGCTACACAAGTTCTGTGTAATAAATCTCCAAGCACGTAGCAGCTTCACAAAACTCCTCTTACCAGTTGTGCATTCTTTTTCACATCGGTAATTTGAGCGCTCTCAACACTGACCTCGTGACAAATAAATTATTTTCGTTGTGTTCTTTTCCGGTTAAAAGATGCGCCATTTAACAAAAACGAAGACTTTGATTAACAAATTTATGCTCAAACGCTCATTTTTAACGCTCGTTTGTTTTCGCAAACGTTTATATATGCACAATAGTATCGTGCTAGACAGGCAAAAATGATCAAAGGACTTTTAACATGACAACGAACAAACACCCCTCTCTGCTCGGAGAATGTTTGGCCGAGTTTATCGGTACAGGACTACTTATTTTCTTCGGCGTAGGCTGTGTTGCAGCCTTAGTTCTAACAGGCGCATCATTTGGACAATGGGAAATCAGTATTGTATGGGGCTTCGGTGTCGCCATCGCTATTTACTGTACGGCTGGCGTCTCTGGTGCACACATCAACCCTGCCGTTACCATCGCACTTGCTATGTTCCATGGTTTTGATAAGGCGAAAGTGGTGCCATACATTATCGCTCAAATGCTTGGGGCATTCTGTTCTGCTGCATTGGTATACAGCTTATACAGCAACCTTTTCACCGACTACGAAATCGCTCATAACTTCGTTCGCAGCAGCCAAGATGCACTAGCAACTGCTGGTATCTTCTCGACTTATCCGCATGCCTCTCTCTCTTTCTTTGGTGCTTTTGCTGTGGAATTCGTTATCACTGCTGTACTGATGTTTGCGATTCTGGCTCTGGGCGATGAAAATAACGGCGCGGCACGTGGCGCAATGAACCCTCTATTGATCGGTATTTTGATTGCCGTCATCGGTGGTTCACTTGGCCCACTAACAGGCTTTGCTATGAACCCTGCTCGTGACTTTGGACCGAAGCTGTTCGCTTACTTCGCAGGTTGGGATTACGCTCTGACAGGTGCTAAAGACATTCCTTACTTTATCGTGCCTTTACTTGCTCCGATTGCAGGTGCGTGTTTTGGTGGTTGGTTGTATCCAAAAGCGATTGCCGCTTACCTTCCACAACAAGGCCACGGTTGTACGATTCCAAACCAATGTGAGACGGAAGAAGAAACAGAAGAAGCTAGAGCTTAAAACTGACGTAACTCGAACATTTACTAAAATATAAATAACGAAACAAAAGGATTCTTACCATGACTGAGCAAAAATACATTGTTGCCCTAGACCAAGGTACAACAAGCTCTCGCGCTGTGATTCTTGATCATGATGCGAACATCGTAAGCGTCGCGCAACGCGAATTTACTCAGATTTATCCAGAAGCTGGTTGGGTTGAACATGATCCAATGGAGATCTGGGCAACACAAAGCTCTACCTTAGTAGAAGCTCTAGCTAAGTCTGGCATCCGTAGCGACCAATTAGCGGCTATCGGTATTACTAACCAGCGTGAAACGACCATCGTCTGGAACAAAGAAACCGGTAAACCCGTTTACAATGCGATCGTATGGCAATGTCGCCGTACTGCTGATATCTGTGAAGATTTAAAAGCACGCGGTCTCGAAAACTATGTACGTGACAACACTGGTTTGGTGCTTGACCCTTACTTCTCCGGTACCAAAGTTAAATGGATTCTGGACAATGTTGAAGGCGCACGAGAAGACGCAGAAGCAGGTAAGCTGTTGTTTGGTACTGTCGATACTTGGTTAGTTTGGAAGATGACTCAAGGTCGCGTTCACGTAACCGACTACACTAACGCATCGCGTACCATGCTGTTTAACATCAACGATCTATGTTGGGATCAAAAAATGTTAGATGAGCTTGGCATCCCAGCATCTATGATGCCAGAAGTGAAGCGCTCATCGGAAATTTACGGTAAAACCAACATCGGTGGTAAAGGCGGTACTCGTATTCCTATTTCTGGAATCGCAGGTGACCAACAAGCGGCGCTTTACGGCCAAATGTGTGTGGAAGCTGGCCAAGCGAAAAACACTTACGGTACGGGTTGTTTCTTGCTAATGAATACGGGCCAAGAAAAAGTCACTTCGACACATGGTCTTCTAACAACTTTGGCTTGTGGTCCTGCAGGCGAACCAGCTTATGCACTTGAAGGTGCCGTATTCATGGGTGGAGCTTCTATCCAATGGCTACGCGATGAATTGAAAATCCTAAACGGTGCAGAAGACTCTGAATACTTCGCGACAAAAGTGGATACATCAAACGGCGTTTATGTCGTGCCTGCATTTACTGGTTTAGGCGCTCCATACTGGGATGCCTACGCACGTGGCACGATTGTCGGCCTTACTCGCGGTGTGAATTCAAACCATATCATCCGTGCAACATTGGAAGGCATCGCTTATCAAACTCGTGACGTACTGGATGCGATGCAAGCTGACTCAGGCATTAAGCTTGCGAACCTTCGAGTCGATGGTGGTGCAGTAGCGAACAACTTCCTAATGCAATTCCAATCCGATGTATTGAACACAGAAGTACACCGCCCTCAAGTAACTGAGGTTACCGCTCTTGGTGCAGCCTACCTTGCCGGCCTTGCCGTTGGTTACTGGGATAGCATTGATGAGTTGCAGAATAAAGCGGTACTTGATCGCACCTTTGAGCCACACGATGATGAAGAAAAACGCAATCGTCGTTACAAGGGTTGGAAACGTGCAGTGAAATGTGCACAAACCTGGTCTGAACTTCACGACGAAGAAGATTAATCTCATCTCCATAAGAAAAAAAGAGCGCCATTTGTGCGCTCTTTTTGCGCTTTATCCCCGATTCCTGAACTCGCTTACTTCTCACAACGAGCAAATTCGAGCACAATAGAGCTTCGAATTTGAAGCATTGGCCGTTACCAATGCACAAGGGAGTGGTAAGTGAAGCAAATACCTCGACACCAGCAGATTGTTGAGCTGGTGAAAAAACAAGGCTATGTCAGCACGGATGAGTTGGTAGAAAGATTCAATGTCAGCCCACAAACCATCCGACGCGATCTCAATGAACTCGCCGATGACAACAAAATTCGTCGTTATCACGGTGGAGCCACTATTCCTCTCAGTTCTGAAAACACATCTTACAACACGCGTAAAGCGCTCAACTTCAATGAAAAAGATGTCATTGCAGACGAGGTAGTCAAACACATTCCAGATGGTGCCACACTATTCATCGATATCGGCACCACACCAGAAGCAGTTGCGCGAGCGCTCAATAAAAACCATAAACAGTTGCGTGTTGTCACCAACAACATCAATGTTGCGACCATTCTTTTCCCTAACCCTGAAATCAAAGTCATCTTAGCGGGTGGAGAAGTCCGCAGCAGAGACGGCGGTATTGTTGGCGAGGCTACCCTCGATTTCGTTAAACAGTTCCGTCTCGACTTTGGCATTCTCGGCATTAGCGGTATCGACTTCGATGGCTCGCTATTAGACTTTGATTACCACGAAGTCCGGGTCAAACAAGCGATCATTGACAATAGCCGTAGTGTATTTCTTGCCGTAGACCACACCAAGTTCGGGCGCAATGCTATGGTAAAACTAGGCAATATTGCACAGCTCAACATGATCTTTACCAATAAGCAGCCACCAGAAGAAATCTTGTCAATTTTGAAGGAAGCTTCTATCCCACTTGAAGTGGTTGAAGCTAACGAATCAAACTCCGAAAACGAGTAACGTCAATCGTATAACTCCCCCTCAAATGACCTCTGTCTTAATTAGACAGAGGTTTTTTTGTGTCTAAATCACACAAAACGCTCACAAACGAAAATAATAGATGATCACAAACGAAAGCTGAGCTAGGATTATATTATGTTCTAAAATGCTCGTTCGCTCACCAAGGGGTCAAATTTATGAGTATACAAAATAATGCTTCCACTACTAGCTCATCCACTACCTTAGACTTGATCGTAATCGGTGGCGGCATTAACGGAGCTGGTATTGCAGCAGACGCAGCTGGCCGAGGTTTGAGTGTTGGCTTATACGAAGCAAATGACTTCGCATCTGCGACTTCTTCAGCAAGTTCTAAACTGATACACGGCGGTTTACGCTACCTTGAACACTACGAGTTTCGTTTAGTTTCGGAAGCGCTCGCAGAGCGTGAGGTTATTCTTCGTAAAGCACCACACGTCGCACTACCAATGCGTTTCCGTTTACCGCATCGCCCATTCCTACGCCCAGCTTGGATGATTCGTTGTGGCCTTTTCCTTTACGATAATTTGGGTAAACGTACGACGCTGCAAGGCAGTAAAACTGTCAACCTTGCGAAATCTGGCTTGCTAAAACCAGAGATGAAAACGGGTTTCGAATACTCTGACTGTTGGGTTGATGATGCACGTTTAGTATTACTGAACGTTCTTGCGGCTCGCGAAAACCATGCTGAAGTGCGTAACTACTGCCGCGTGGAAAAAGCACACCGTGAAGGTGGTATCTGGCATGTTACTATTCACGATGTGATGACAGACCAACGTTTCGAACGTAAAGCGAAAGCGTTAGTCAATGCTGCGGGGCCTTGGGTAAAACAGTTCTTTGATGATGGATTAGAGCAAGCCTCTCCTCGTAACATTCGCTTAATCAAAGGCTCGCACATCGTTGTTCCTCGTATCCACAACGAACCGCAAGCCTACATTCTTCAAAACAAAGACAATCGCATCGTATTTATGATTCCTTACTTAGATAAGTTCTCAATCATTGGTACAACAGATGTGGAATACAAAGGTGACCCACGTGAAGTGTCGATCTCAGATGACGAAGTCGATTACCTCATTGATATCGTAAACCAACACTTTGTCCACCAGTTGACTCGCGAAGATGTAGTTTGGACATACAGCGGTGTTCGTCCTTTATGTGACGATGAATCTGACTCTCCGCAAGCAATCACACGAGACTACACGCTAGAGCTCGATGCGGAATACGACCATGCACCTCTGCTTTCTGTTTTTGGTGGTAAGTTAACGACCTACCGTAAGTTAGGTGAAGCAGCAATGAAGAAACTTGCTCCGTTCCTACCTGAAATGGGTAAAGACTGGACGGCCAACCAAACCCTTCCTGGTGGTAACTTCAGCTGTAGTCGTGAACAATTAGCGAAACAAATTCATGCTAAATACACTTGGGCGCCAGAAGCATTGATTCTTCGTTATGTCACTCAGTTTGGTACCCAAACGTGGAACTTAATGGAAGGTACAACAAGTGAAGCTGACTTAGGACAAACGTTCTCGACACAAGCCGGTGGTGTTTACCAACGTGAGATCGATTACTTAATGAACCATGAAATGGCAATGACCGATGAAGACATTTTATGGCGCCGTACTAAGCTTGGTCTTTACATGAACGAGGAAGAAAAACAGGCCTTAACGGACTATTTAAAGAAAAAGCTACAACAGAAAGTGGTTAATCTTTCTCAAGTTGGCTAACAGCTCCCCTCCCTCCCCCCACAATAAAGCCTGCTTAGTTGCAGGCTTTTTGTTTTGTTGTTTAAGCACAACACCTTGGTGCGCTCCACTCGATTGCAAATAAGAACAACTATTCATAGACATTTGGCATTAAATACAATCATACTCATTTGAAAAATAATGCATCAATGACTTCAGAGTACCGTACTCAGAGCATTGCCTCTGTATGGCAATGCAATTCTCGCGAAAGAAGTATCTTGAGGTTATTTTGGTATCGGCTCAAACAAGGAAAAGAAAATGGGTTTTATGATTGAACATTGGGACTTCTCAACCCCAGAAGCAACTCAACAATCCACCACGGCAGAGCAAATTCAAGCTAAGCATTGGTACCATTGCGAACGGCTGCATCCTGATATTCGTGGTTGGCTGGAGCAAAACCAAGTACCTCGAGCTACGGTTGATCATCTATTAGCCGACGAAAGCCGACCATCTTTCCATCCTTTGGATGACGAGAACTTCATGTTGATTTTACGAGGCGTCAATATGAACGGCAATGCATCACCAGAAGATATGCTTAGTATTCGAATTCTCTACTTTCAAGGCGCACTCATTTCAACTCGTAAAATTCCATCACGCGCGATCATGGAGATTCGCCAAGCATTAGCGGAACACAAAGGCCCAAAAAGTCTTGCCAGTTTACTTCATCAGATCATTGAAGGATTAAACAGTAAAATAGACATTTACCTTGATACGATTGAAGAAACACTAAACCAGTTCGACGTGAATGATGAGTCGACGTACAAACATATGGCGACTCAAAAAGCACTGATTTCTATCAAGCGTTTTATTCGCCCTCAGCAGTACGCTATCCGTGATCTTGTGGAGTCAGAATCAGAATTGATTGCTTTGAGACCTCATCAATATCGCTTCGCACACAATAATATTACGCGCATAAATGAAACACTTGAGTTTTATCTTGGAGAAGTGGCGCTTTTCCAAGAAGAGATCAAACATCATCGTGATGAGAAAACCAATAAAAACAGTTACCTGTTTACTTTGGTAGCAACGATTTTTCTACCAACCAGCTTCTTAACAGGTTTACTCGGTATCAATGTTGGTGGAATGCCAGGCGTGGATTCCACCATGGCATTCACCTGGTTCTGCATCGCCTTAATTGTCATTTTTGGTCTAGAGTGGTGGCTATTTAAACGCTTGGGGCTCACGAATAAAGCGGACGACGAAGACGAATAAACACTAAACCTATAAAGAACAAAAACCAAAAGAGGAGCACGCGGCTCCTCTTTTCTCTACTCACATTAGAATCTTATCCGGGGTGACCATCCACACGAGGGGTCACAAGCATCACACCAAAGCGCCACACAAATAGCCCAAACGCAACAATCCATAATCCACCGCTGATATCAATCCACAGTATCATGTTCGCTGGATCAAAGATCACGGCGAAACTGCGAACCAAAGCTGCCGCGGTAATCGCTGCAAACGCAAGGCTCATGTTTGGCCCTTTGTAGATCATGCGACCAGTATGTCCCATCGTCACCCGTGTAATCATCGCTAAAATCAAACCGCCTAACGCACCTATCGCAAACAGGTGAATGAGGTTATGGCTGGCAAATGCATCTCCCCAGACGCCTCGCAAAATTAAGCTTAGTGGTAAACACAAATACGCAGCATGCAGCGACCACACTAAAGGCTCGTTCAGGGTTAACCAAGGTTTCCAGCGAACAAAACGCACCAACTGAGCAACACCTGCAAATAGCATCAAAGGACTACCTAGTTCTGCAAACGTCACAGGGAAAAAGCTCAGCACAAATAGCATTACCAATGGCAAGTTCGCGAACCACTCTAACCAAGCCAATGGTTGCGCTTTTTCGAAATTAAATCGACGCGCAGTAAAAAATGGAATTACACGTCCGCCCATCACTGACAACAGCAAGGTAAACCACCACAGCATTGCTTGCCACACCGCTGAAGAGCTAAAGGGCGGCATACCTTTTATCGTTGCGTAGCTTGCAAAGTTCGCAAAGATGGCTAAAAGAAACAGTGGAACGAAAAACAAATTACGCCAACCTTTGGCTCGATACACACGAATGCCCACCTCATAGGCGACAAACAGTAAAAATACCGCTTCGATACTGCTGGTTAACCATAACGGTGCTTGTGTCCAAAGCAATATGCGGGGCACTAACCACAAGCCAAATAAAGCCAGAAGCATGTAATGCTTGGTACCATTAATGCCAGTCCAGTTTTGTACCGCGGTCAGTACAAAGCCAACTACAATGGCCATCGAAAAACCGAACAACATTTCATGTACGTGCCACCATAATGCAGGCACGGCTAATGCGTTTGGCTGTCCGCCTTGGAACATCCACACCCACAACGCAATCGCAACAATGGCGTAAATCGACCCAAACAGAAAAAACGGCCGAAAGCCTAATCGCAGCCATGCGGGGATTTTTTCTTCTACTTTTTTATCGGTGATATTCAGCATTATCTTGCCCTCAAGCGTCTCTCGATGCTGGTTAACTCAACTACATATTGATGCTACCATAAACATGTATAAAAAATACATGTTTATAATTAAGATTATACTTAAGAGGTAAAGTTGTGCTTCAGATGCGGGTTAGGTATAAACATGAGAGGCACAACTATCAGTTAAGGGATGCAACGACAATGTACATATTTGGCTATGGCAGTTTGATTAATTCTGCGTCGCGTAAGTTAACCGGACAAACGGGAGAAGCCATTCCCGTCATAGCACATGGGTTGGTTCGCTACTGGGGGAAGATTGACGACAGCTACAGCCTCTCTCCATTAGTGGTGAACCAAGGCGATGGACAGGTTAATGGCGTTTTACTCGAAGTAAATGAAGAAGCGCTCGCAGAATTCGACCGCCGTGAGCGAGGTTATCATCGTATTCAACTTCAGCCAGATCAAATCGAAACAGATGCGAGTTTTAACCAAGAACATGACATTTGGGTTTACGTAAAAGACGAGCCACTACCACCATGCGAAAAGAGCCCAATCATGCAAAGTTATGTTGATACCGTACTGGCAGGTTGCTTGGAAGTTTCCCACGCGTTTGCAGAGCATTTTGTGCGTCACACCATTGGCTGGCAACACGCGAAAGAAAATGACCGCCACCAACCCAAATATGGCAACCTTGCAGGCGTACAAGAGCACCATTATGAGTTGATTGATAATCTGATCAAAAAAGGAGCCTAACGGCTCCTTTTTAGTATCTATGTTTTGCTTACGCGAGCTTAAAACTTGTAATCAACACCAACGTACAGGCTGTCAAAATCAAAATCTTCGCTGCCACCGTTTTCGGCATCAATACTTACCGAAGAAGCACGGTAGCCACCAGATACAACCAAACCTGAAGCGAACTCATAACCAGCCTCAACACCGTAGTTAAAGCCTACATCACGACCATCATCGGTAACAGTGCTAGATGATTTCACTTCATAAGAAACACTCATTACACCAAGGCCAGCAATCGCACCAACATAGAAGCCTGTACCTGCAAATTGGTATTTAGGCTTCGCATTGAAATTGAACGCAGAAGCATCAACACTAAATTTAACCGGCCACCCCATGTAAGAAAATGTTTCTTCAAAGTCGCCAAAGTATATGTACTCACCTTCAAAAGCTAGTTTGAAGTTTTCTGAATATTGAAGCTCTTTACCTACAGCAAGGCTAAGACCTGTCGCAGAAAAATCTTTTGACAAGCTTTTAACTTTAAGATCTGAATTTACCAAATCAGCACCAACATACCAGTTACCTTTTGCTTGAACTGATGCTGAAGCAACCACTGCACCTAAAGCCAATAATGGCAATACTTTTTTCATTATAATTTCCTAATTTTTCATACTGTTAGACAGCTTTTAAAAGCGCGGTGATTATAAATAGAGTTGAATAGTTTCCTATTGATTTATTTATAAAATGAGACACAAAACATAAACATGAACAATAAAACGTTTGCTTGTTTAAACTCTAAACAGCTCGACTTCTATTAAGTACTAGAGTTACCACAAGTAGCAAGTCTACAAACCAGTCGCGTTTTTCAGTATTTTTACAGCAATATAATCCTTACGTTTACGGCTTTATTTATTACTCAATAGAGTCTATTTCATGAAAACAATTTGGCTTGATATGATGATTTAAAGTGTTTAGGACTGTCTTACTAAAGGTTTGTGCATCTCTAAGTAGCTGTTTAAAATAGTCAGATTATTGAGCTCACACTTGGGCAGTGCCAACGGGAAATTTACATGGCAAAGCTAAAAGATATCGCCATTGAAGCAGGCGTCTCACTTGCAACCGTATCGCGGGTTTTGAACAACGACCCAACGTTGAGCGTTAAAGAAGAAACCAAATACCGCATTTTGGAAATTGCAGAAAAACTGGAGTACCGCACCAGTAGCTCGAAGAAAGGCATCAAAGAAGCTAAGCAAAAACATCACTTTTTAGCCTTATATAACTACAAACAAGAAACAGAGGTGAATGACCCTTACTACTTATCAATTCGTCATGGGATTGAAACGCAATGCGACAAATTAGGTATTACGCTAACCAATTGCTATAACAGTGAAATTGATGTTGAAACGAAAAAGATAACAGGTGTCCTTTTAGTCGGAAATATCGACCAAAAGGTAGTAGATAAATTACCTAAACGTCTAGCCGATAGCATTTGCTACATAAACTTTTCAGATCCAACCTGCCCTTATGATTGCGTTGATGTCGACCTTATTCGAATCAGTAGGCAAGTAGTTGATTTCTTTGTACAACGAGGCCACCGCCGCATCGGTTATATTGGCGGTCAAGACAAGCACGACGCAGCTGACACTCGTGAAAATGTGTTTTTGGACTATGGCTATCTAAAAGGCGTGGTCGCAGAACATGATATACACTATTGTGCCTGCTCTAGTTTGTCCGGTTATAACTTAGCGAAAGAGATGCTAGCCAAAGGTGACTTCCCGAAAGCAGTATTCATTGATTCAGACTCCATCGCGATTGGCATAGTACGTGCAATCCATGAATTTGGCTTAAAGATACCAGAGGATATTACGCTGATTAGTATGAATGATATTCCTACTGCTCGCTTTACCTTTCCGCCGTTGTCTACAATTCGTATTCACTCTGAGTTGATGGGAACTCAGGGAGTGAACTTACTGGTGGAAAAATACCGAGATGGACGCTTACTCCCTCTTCATGTATACGTTCAAACAGAGCTTAAACTACGTGGTACAACTCAATGATACCTTTTCCATTAATCTCTTTTATGAATTAAATCTGGAACATCCCCCCCTAACCCAAGATATTCATTTTGCACAATCAGTACTGTTTCGGCGTAACGCCGATAACTCAGCGGGTAGTAAGAAGTTCAACAACAAATCACTCTAAGCACCATGAGTGCCCCAAATGTTTATCATTTAGAGGTGATGGTCGAAGAAACCAACTCGCGTAGCCAAATGCCTTTGTCTTCATTGTTTCGGCTGGAATGCCACAGCATAGCAATATCAAAATCCGCAACGGCGATCGGCGGCTTAACAGTAATGAGATCGTCCGAAAAGCCCTCCGCCAACGCCATTTTTTCTGGCACGATGGCAATGAGATCGCGCTTTTTCAATAGATGCCGAATAGTGAGAAAGTTGCGCGACGCCACGGTGACTTTGCGGCTCAAGCCATGTTCTGCGAGCTTTTGGTCTACTTGTGTCTTTAAGCTCCCATCGGGACTTACCAGAGCTTGCTCGATGTTCGCGAACGCTTCCAGAGACAGCTGTGTTTCCCCTTTCAACACCTGTTTATCACACATGCACACGTGTTTTTCGGTGTACAAGTACAAGCTCTCAAAGTTGTCATCCAACACCGGCATGCTGCCAATAATGACATCGAGCTTTTCGTGCTCAGTTAATGCCACGTAGTTGCTACGATTGACGTTAATAAAACTGATCTGCGCCTCTGGGGCGCGCTGGCGTATTTCGTCATAAAGCCGAGGAGCAAAGATAAACTCGGCATAATCCGTTAACCCGATGCGACATACACCCGCGTAATTTTCAGGTTGGAAGGCAGACTTAGTGAGCAAGTCTTTGGCGATAGAATCCAACAAGTGATGCACAGTTGGCGCGATGTGGTGAGCGTGCTCGGTGGGCTCCATCTTGTGCCCTTTTCGCTCAAAAAGCGGGTCGTCAAACAACAACCTTAAACGAGACAAACTATGACTCATCGCCGACTGGCTAACGTAACTTTTCTCTGCCGCGACGCTAACGCTTCGATAGCGATACAAGTAGGAAAACGTCACCAATAAGTTCAAGTCAATGTTGCGCCACTGAATGTCCTCTTTCACTCCAACATCCTCATCCCATTTCATTCATAGATGAAATTAAAATCATCAATTTGAGTCATTTTAGAGCATTCGATAAATTAGCAACAATGCTTTTTAGATAAACAGGCTCGACATGTTCACCATATTCAAAACTTTTTTCTGGCTGGGTTGGTTCAGCTTCGGCGGCCCGGCGGCTCATATTGGTTATTTTCGCCAAACCTTTGTTGAGAAACTGAAATGGCTTGATGACAGCGAGTACGCGCAAATTGTCGCGCTCAGTCAGTTTTTGCCGGGACCGGGCTCAAGCCAAGTTGGCTTTGCTTTAGGCTATAAACGTGGCGGTTTAGGTGGCGCATGCGCAGCATTTGTCGGATTCACGCTTCCTTCAGTGGTCATCATGTTGGCGCTGGCGATGGTGAGCAGCCAAATCACCGACACCGCAGTGTTCCAAAACATCGTTCACGGCCTAAAACTGCTCGCAGTCGTCGTCGTGGCGGATGCGACTTGGGGCATGTACAAAAACTTCTGCCAAAGTAAACTGACCGCGGGTTTGTGCGTCGCGACTGCGATTGCGTTGCTGGTGGCACCAAGCATCATGACGCAAATGTTCGTGTTGATCGCAGCAGGTTTTGTCGGAATGCGATATCTGAAGAAAGACTCCGCGCCATCAGCCGAGCCGTTTAAACCGTCTATCGCGCCATTAGCTCTATTTGCGATGCTTTTACTCGGCTTACCGTTAGTGGCTCATACGTTACCTTTGCTTGGGCTGTTTAGTGATTTTTTCCAAGCTGGTAGCTTAGTGTTTGGTGGCGGTCATGTGGTTCTGCCGCTTCTGCAAAACATTGTTGGCGACCAGCTCAGCCAAGATGCATTTTTAACAGGCTACGCCGCTGCACAAGCTGTACCGGGGCCAATGTTCACCTTTGCTACTTTTATCGGTTATGAGCTTTCGGATACGCCAATTTTAGGCGCTCTGATCGCAACGCTTGGCGTATTCCTCCCTGGGTTTCTTTTACTACTTGGCGTTCTTAAGAACTGGCAAGCACTGGCAGGCAAACCGCTGGTCTCCGGCGCCATCAACGGTGTAAATGCCTCGGTAGTAGGGTTACTACTCGCGGCACTTTACCAGCCAGTATTTAGCAGCGCAGTTGTTGCTCCCATCGACATGGCGTTAGTGATTGCGGGTTTCTATCTACACAAAAAGCTCAACCTTTCGGTACTATGGATGATCGTGTTTTTTGTGGCAGCAGGCCTTGTCACGGGCATGATGTAGCCTGCTGATACGCCAACTATTGAATCTAGATAAACCACGGGCACTCAAATACGAGTGCCCTTGCTTAGATTAGATAGTGAAAACGGAACAGACCCCGATAAAAAGAGCATCACAAATTATGACTTAACTTCTCTCGGTTAAGCCATTGTTCATTCTTACCAACTTAACTGCATCATGACGAGAATGGACATCGAGTTTTTTGTACAACTTGTATATATGGCTTTTCACTGTACTTTCAGATAAAAAAAGTCTTGAAGCAATTTGTTGATTTGAAATGCCGTACACAAGTAGCTCTAGAATCTGTTTTTCTCTGCATGTTAACTCATCATGCTGCTGTTCTTCGGACAAATTTGCATGCCGATAATTGAGGACTAACTTCTCTAGGTACATTCTTGGTAGCCACAACCCACCTTTCAGTACGTATTCCGCGCCATCACATATATGTGTCACTGATGCACTTCGGAGCAAAATTCCTTTTAACAACTTCCAATGCAGTAAGTCCGTTTGTACTTTTTCACAAGGGACGTTGTGAAGCATAAAGGACCACCCAAATAGATCAAAATCTGGTAACTTTCCTTGTACTTCAAGCTGACGCATAAAATCGTAATCAATAAACATCAAATCGATACTGAGTGAGTGACTTCTGAACACCACTTCATCTGGTTGCATTATCTTTACATCGACATCATGAATGGAAGACAGCTGTTTTTTTATTAAGTTACTTTGTAAATTACTCTCAGCTAGCAGTATCAAGTGCTTCTTTTCCATAGTCCCACCACATTAACTTACCTGTTTCACCAACCCCCGTTAGAAAATTAATTGGAGGCAGCAAAGAGAATTTATCTTCATTTTAAGTAGAAAATATAGCACTTCAGAATGATATCGCATTGCTTTTCAGCACCGAAAAAGACTTAAAAAGTATGAACCTGTTGTGTTTTTATCCATACTTTTCAACCTGTGTTAGCATAAGGATATGATTTATAATATTAAATAATAAAGATAATAATTGGATAAAATGCCATTTATAAAAAATGGATGACTGCTCCGCTCAGTGCAATAGAACAAATTACTTCTTTATATTGGCTTCATTTCATACTTGATGAGTACTTAAAGTAAATACAAAAAATAACATTATGATTATGTTATTTTTTTCTTTAATACTTTAAATAGACGTACCTAAATACTCCCTTCCAGCCTGAATCATTCTCAATAATGAGAACAGCTTTCACTGATCCTTTCTTATAATTTCATCGCTTCCCACAACATTTGAAGGAAGCAGCAAGAAGTTAAGTGCAGTCATTTTTAATCAGGAATAACAGGAAATGGAGTAATCGTTATGACTCTAAACAAAACAGGGCTTGCTTTAGCAATGTCAGCAATTTTATTTAGTGGCTCTCTAATCGCGAATGAGATCGATGATGGAGACGACAACATGCAATGGACTGACAGCGCTAATACCGATATCGGTTTATCTGGCAGCTTCAATGATAACAGTGACAATAGCGCATCTCTCGGTGTTGGTGATAGCTTCAACGACAACAGCGATAATAGTGCGTCACTAGGTATTGGTCATAGCTTCAACGACAACAGCGACACTGACAACAGTGCAACTCTTGGTGTTGATGACAGCTTTAATAACAACAGCGACAACTCAAACTCGAGCACTAACACAGCTCAAAGCCACAACGACAATAGTACGTCTAATGCTAACGACAACAGTACCAGTGCTGATCTTGATGTGAGCCTAAATAGTGATAGTAGTGACTCAAGTACTAACACAAATAGAAGCCACAACGACAACAGCGACTCTAGTACTACTGTAAGACGTAGCAACAACGACAACAGTGACTCTAGTATCAACAGTAGCTTTAACGATAACAGCGATAATCGTAATCAAAGCGACAACCGTAACCAGAGTGATAACCGTAGCTACGCTGATTCAAGCACAACAAACTCGAACAGCTTTAACGACAATAGTAACTATCAAAGTGACTCGAGCTCAACAAATGTTGATAGCTTCAATCAAGTCCATATGGATACAGATATGGTTGTTGCGAGCTCAAGCCTAATGGGTGGTGTTACAGGTGCATCAGTTATTTATGCAACTAACGCGGATGATACTCGAGTTCGAGTTGAAAACATGAACACCCTTGGTGGTCTTGGTGGTGCGGCTGGTATTACTACCGTTGGTCAGAATGCTGGTTCAAATTCACTTGTACAACAATCTGTTACAACTAATGCAAGTGTGTTTACTGGGGGTGAGTAACCGACTAGTAGGAGAAAGCGATGCGTTTGGCAATCTGTACTTTGAGTATGATAGTTGCCTGCACTGCACTCGCTGATGACATTGCATTATCTGGCGGAGAAGTTAGCTTGGATATCATGAATGAATCAAGAGGTGGACAAAATGTTGAACTCGACTTGGTTTATGCAGAATCAGATATCAATGGTATTTCGTCAGATAATGTCGCGTCAAACACCGTGAGTGGTAACAATATACTATCAAGTGGAGCGTTCGCAGACAGTTCGGGTATATCCAACGTAATTCAGAACAGCGGAAACAACGTTTTAATCCAGAACTCTACCGTCGTTAACCTGACACTCAAGTAAACAATATGAAAGTATTAAATAACGTAATTTGGCTGATGCTCGTTTATTCAGCATCAGCCATTTCATTAGAACTGCTACCTTACCGAGCACATTACTCTGTTCCTGTTAAAAGCTACAAAGAAATAGTGTTCGGTGATGTTTTTCGCCAACAGTATGACTTCAGCTGTGGCTCTGCCGCCCTGGCTTCTCTTCTCACTTTTCATTATGCAACAGAGTCATCTGAACAAGATATCTTCAAAAGCATGTTTGAAAAAGGTGATAAAGAAAAAATCAAAGAGAAAGGTTTTTCTTTGTTGGATATGAAGTTTTACTTGGATTCCATAGGGTTACGTTCTGACGGCTTTCAAGTAGGATTGGAGAAAATTAAAGAAGTCGGCGTCCCTGGGATTACTCTCGTTAATTTCGATGGGTATATGCATTTTGTTGTCATCAGAGGTATAAACAATCACTCAGTTATTCTAGGAGACCCTTCTAGAGGAACCATGATAATGAAACTGGATGAGTTTGAAAAATATTACCAAGGAATTGTGTTACTGGTCCGTAACGAAGCGGAAATGGGAAGGTCTAGCTTTATAACCAATGATAATTTCACCGTATATCAAAGATCACCATTAAAAACAGGAGTGTCTAGAGATTCCTTAGGGGTATTTAGCATTACTCTCCCAGTTTCCGGTGAAAATTAATATAACATTGTTTTAAATAACTTTAAGAACTAAACAACCTGAAAGGCCTACATTATGAACTACAATAAATTTTTGTTAGTGCTTTGTATGCTAATACCTCATTTTAATGTGAATGCTAAAGATGTTGGCCTGCAAGAACTTACTCCTCTTTCAAATTTATCTTTAGAAGAATATCGAGGTGGCTTCCAAATTACGGATGAGTATATTATTAATATTGGATTAAGCATTACTACGACTATAAATGGCGATGATATTTTGAACACAAACATTGCCAACTTAGTAATTGAAAATGGTAATTTAAAAAACATTAGCGCAAATAGTGAAAATCAAAGTGGAGATATTTTCAACCAGGGTATTGTTAACATCATACAATTTGGTGAAGGAAATATTATTGGAGATGATTCTATAGATTCACCCAAAATGCCTTCGTCTCAAAATCCTAATATAATAAGTTCAGACTTTATAAATTCAAGTATTATCAATATTATTCAAAACACGAAAGATAACAGTATTATTGGACTTAGCACGCTCGTAGACATTGATGCTCAAGTAAATGGGGTAATACGGGAAATCAAAGCAAACCAACAATTAGAAGACGCCTTATTGAACCACCTTCAATGAGCATTTCCATTTTTATCTGAAAAATTGTCACGTTAAGCTTCTTTGATATTAGAAACGACTGATATCTATGATTACATACCAAAAGAAAGGTAGATATATCAATAGGCCACCATCATTTTAAGAATATATACCTACTTTATCCAATATAATCCAATCAATTTATAATGCGAACACTAGGCGCTAACGATAAATTAGGCCCAAGACTCAAGGGCCTAATATCCATTTTACAAATTAAAAGGTACTCGTACTGTTAATTGAAAGTCGGGAGTATCTTCTGTAAGACCAGCTTGAGCACTAACATTGATAGATGAGCGTTCACTAAAGGCATAGTTTATACCAAAAGTTAATGCATCTAATTGAAGCAACTTAGCATCATCTGCCGATCTGCCATTTACTTTGCTTTTTAAAATAGTTTTATGGCTAAGTCCTAAAGAGAATGAAAGATCAGGATTCACCGCAAACCCCATTCCCCCTGAAAGAGAAATAGTGTCTCCAAGTTCAACATCAGCTTTTGTGTCGCCAACTGTAACAGTATCCTCTAAGTTATAAATATAACTTAGACTAGCGAACAAGACCGCAGGATCAACAGGGTGAATAAGAGATAGATTAGGCTCAAAACTCCAAAAACCCGAACCTGTAGGGACATCACTAAATGAGTTGCTTCCATCTTCAATAGAAACATCATAAGGCGATCGTCCTGTATCCGACTTTACTCTAAGGCCACCTACCCAGTATGGCGCAGACTCAAAGTTAAACTGGTGCCTCAATGCGAACTCTACATCACCAAGCCCTCCGCCATCCACCGTTGTGTTTACTACTTCACTGTTTGAACCATCTTGAATGGGGCGCGTAGAAACTTGGTCATTACGATACACATACGGCACTCTAACTTCTAACTCTGTGGCGTTTGTTAAACCGTACCGAGCAGTTAATCCAACGGTTACTGTAGTCCTATCCGAATCACTCACTTCAATTCGCCCAACAATCAGAGTTGGTAAGACTGTATATCCAACAACAGATACTTTGTTTGAAGAGTTTTGTGTATAGCTCAAAGACGAATCAAATGACCATTTACCTTTAGGTGTGAGAACGCCTGGGCGCTCAATAACATCACCAACCGTTTGGGCGCGCTGAGGAATATCATCTCCTTCAGCACCATATGCATTCCCCACAATGAATAAACTACAAAGATAGGTACCCAGTAAAGTCTTCCGTAACATCACATCTTTCCTTTTGCTGATGATCGTACCCAAGTAATCTCAGGCAATAGCTTGAGGTGAAGCTCCTAACTTTCCAAAGTAAGATTAGTATAGCTACTTCAAAACCACGACATACCTTTAAGTTTGGCGCTTTGAAGAAATTAGGAGACATTTATACTTATCTTCAACACTAAGCCACTAGTTAATAAATAATTAGGATAGATTCTATGTTTTCGCAATATTATTAATAAAATAAATTGCTTACCTGTGCTCTTAGTATGAAGTCGGTATGACATAACAGCTGAAAAGCCTGTTCTCTTTTGCGTAGCATCAATCACATTGCTTTTTAGATCGAGTCGCTCCGACTTCAACCATAACTAACGCTATCTTCCCCACATATTTCATCAAAATGCATTCCCGTGTCGCGATTTAACATGCTAAAGTTAACAATGCGTTAACAATTATAAATACAATGAGAAGACATGGAGTCACTTAAAATGAATCAGCCGAATCTAAATAGCGCTGCTGGTTGCGCTCTCCCACCACCAAATGAAATGATCCTCAAATGGGCTCAAGAGCGTCCAAATGAGGTCTACCTAAAACAAATTATTAACCGACAATTTGTTGAGTACACATTCTCTGATGTTGCAGATCAAGCCTTAAAACTTGTCAGCGCACTACGCTCACTTGGTGTAAAGCCTGGCGACAAAGTCGCATTAGTATCTAAAAACTGTGCAGAATGGTTTATTTGCGATCTTGCTATGATGCTTGGTGACTATGTCAGTGTGCCAATCTTTCCTACCGCCGGTGCAGACACCATCGAATACTGTGTGACTCATAGTGAAAGTAAAGCGATCATTGGCGGAAAACTCGATGATCCCAAAGCAACTCAGCAAGTCATTGATGCTATGCCTGAACTCATTAGCATCGCTCTACCTTATGACACGGCACCAAAGTGTAAGCACGAATACCAAGCGCTCATTGCTGATGCAGTGCCAAGTAAAGAGCGTCCGCAGCATTACGATGACAAGCTAATGTCGTTGGTGTATACCTCAGGCACATCAGGGTTACCGAAAGGCGCGATGCTAACTTACGGCGCATTCAGTTGGTCTGTTCAGCAACTGATCAATCATATTGGTATCCAAGAAAACGACCGATTGTTCTCTTATTTACCGCTCGCTCATATTACAGAGCGTGTTTATATCTTCGGTTCATCGATTATGGGTGGCGTGCCAACAGCATTTCCAGAGTCACTGGACACTTTTATCGAAGATGTGAAGATGCACCGACCAACTCTGTTTATCTCCGTCCCACGATTATGGACGCTATTCCAGCAACGTATTCAAGACAAACTTCCACAGAAGAAGCTCAATATTCTGTTGAAAATCCCATTCGTCAATTCTTTGATCAAGAAAAAGCTAGCAGATGGTCTAGGTTTAGATCAGGCTCGAGTATTAGGCTGTGGCTCTGCACCTGTCTCGCCAGCGCTGTTGGAATGGTACCACTCAGTGGGCCTTGATATCACAGAGGCTTGGGGGATGACGGAATCATTTGCCTACAGCACGCTCAACTACCCATTTAGAGCTGACAAAATCGGTAGTGTCGGTAATGCAGGACCAGGCATTGAGTTAAAAATCGCAGCTGATGATGAAATCATGGTGCGTGGCAAAGGGCTATTTTCTGGCTACTACAAAAATGACATTGCCACCCAAGAGTCTTTTGATTCAGAGGGCTGGCTACACACAGGCGATATCGGCGCTATCGACTCAGATGGTTATCTAACGATTCAAGGCCGTAAAAAAGATAACTTCAAAACCGCCAAAGGTAAATTTGTCTCTCCGGTTCCTATCGAGAAAAAGCTTTTCGAGTACAGTCGCGTAGAGATGATGTGTCTCATCGGTTTAGGGCTACCCGCTCCGATTCTTTTGGTTGTGCCACATGACTTCCCTAACTTTGATCGAGAGCGATACGCACGTACCACACGTAAAGTTATTGCCAGGATGAATCAAGAACTCGCCTCTCATGAGCAAATCAAAGGTGTGTTAATGATTAAAGAACCTTGGAGTATAGAAAATGGCGTACTGACGCCAACGCTTAAAATTAAACGTCATGTGCTCGAACAAAAGTATCATGAGATAGGCCACAATTGGCCAAAAGATGAATTGGTCGTGTGGGAAGAAGACTTGTAATTTTGCTTGCACTCCTCAACACCATTGGGGAGTGCAACTTAACTTTGAGCTTGAATCAAACTCATAAACTACTCTCTCCAGAATGGCTTACTCACTTCACAACTAATCTCCCTTTCACCTAACCCAATATCGTCCCAAAGGTGCTTTGGTAACTCTCTCAAGTGACGACGTGTCTTATAGTTCCTTCTCCAAGCCGCCAGTTTAGAATAAATTAACTGTAACCCGCTCTGATGGGCAGTAGGTATAGTACGCTCACAAGTGTGTGTCATGTTTTCCATTTCAAAGATCCCTATACAATGTTGACCACTTAATAATCAGCGACTACGCTGATATCCTCAAACGATAGAATCTGCCATAGAGTTAAGGAAAACTAATGTGAAAGATCGAATGCCTCCCTTACAGGGCTTGTATTACTTTTTCGTTGCAGCAAAGGAAGGAAGCTTTAAAACGGCAGCAAAAGAACTGTTTGTTACGCCAGCGGCCATTAGTCAGCAAATTCGTCATTTAGAAGAGTTCTTAGGCACGGACCTATTTGTTCGTCAGCACAGAAAAATCGTGCTCACACCTGAGGGAGAGCTACTGTTTAGTCAGGCAGAAAGAGGGTTTGCTCATTTGCAGCAAGGGGTTAGATTAGTCAATCAAGATCCAAACCCGAACCACCTTTCGATATCAACACTCCCCTCTTTCGCTCATCATTGGTTAGTCCCGAAAATTACGGCTTTTCGTCAGCGTCACCCTGATATCGCCTTGCTATTAGAACCAACCAATGATTTGGTGTCTTTTCAAGATAGCCAGATAGATTTATGTGTTCGTTACGGTTTAGGAAAGTACCCCAATTTAGAATCACAATGGCTAATGGACGAAGCTTTTTATCCAGCTTGTCATCCGGTGTACCAGAAAGAGCACGGGATCTATAACATCGAGGATTTAAGCAAAGCTGAGCTGATTGAAGATGTTTGGCCTGATCTTGATTGGAATATGTGGTTAGCAACCTTGGGTCACTGCGCAGCAAAGCCTACCTTAAAATACAGTGGATCACATCTCGTGCTTGAGGCTGCACTATCACTTCAAGGCGTGGCATTAGTAAAACACAGTTTAGCTCATCAATATTTTCGTTCTGGCAAATTGGTCCGAATTGGAGATATCGCTATCAAGCCCAACTTTGCGTATTACTTGTGTGCGCCAAAAGGCTACTTAAAAAGACCTAAAGCTCAATTGTTTGCGCAATGGTTGAAGGAAGAAATAGAAATATTTGAAAAGTCAGTGGTACCAGACTTTAAGACCATTGACCTAAAAGGCAACAGCACTAGAACGACATCATAACAATCGTCAAAACAAACGCTAAATAGGAATAAAACAAAAACGCTCTGCGTATAAGACTGCTAGATACAAAAAGCCCCGCACTAAGCGGGGCTTTCAAGTTATAGAGTTAACTTAAGAATTACTTCTTAGCGTTACGCTCTTTAACGTCAGCAATTACTTGCTCTGCAACGTTTGTTGGACATGGTGCGTAGTGTGAGAACTCCATAGAGAACTGACCACGACCAGAAGTCATAGTACGTAGAGTACCGATGTAACCAAACATTTCTGATAGAGGTACATCACCCTTGATACGTACGCCAGTAGACGCTGCTTGTTGGTCTTTGATCATACCACGACGACGGTTAAGGTCACCGATTACGTCACCAACGTGATCTTCTGGAGTGAACACGTCAACTTTCATGATTGGCTCAAGAAGTTGCGCGCCAGCTTTAGGCATAGACTGACGGAATGCACCTTTCGCTGCGATTTCGTAAGCGATAGCTGAAGAGTCAACTGCGTGGAAACCACCGTCGAATAGTTCAACTTCAACGTCTAGAGTAGGGAAGCCAGCTAGAACACCGTGCTCCATCATTGACGCAAAGCCTTTCTCAACTGCAGGCCAGAATTCTTTAGGTACGTTACCACCAACAACTGTTGATTTGAACGTGAAGCCAGAGTTTGGCTCACCTGGTTTGATGCGGTAATCGATCTTACCGAACTGACCAGAACCACCAGACTGTTTCTTGTGCGTGTAGCTATCTTCGATTGCTTGAGTGATAGTTTCACGGTAAGCAACCTGTGGAGCACCAACTTCTAGCTCAACGCCGTAAGTACGCTTAAGGATATCTACCTTGATGTCTAGGTGAAGTTCACCCATACCTTTCAGGATAGTTTCGCCTGAATCTTCATCAGTCTCAACTTGGAATGATGGATCTTCTGCAACCATTTTACCGATCGCAATACCCATCTTCTCAGAACCGCCTTTATCTTTAGGCTTAACTGCGATAGAGATTACTGGATCTGGGAAGATCATTGGCTCAAGAGTACATTCGTGCTTAGGATCACATAGAGTGTGACCAGTTTGAACGTTCTTCATACCAACTACAGCGATGATGTCACCAGCTTGTGCTGAATCGATCTCGTTACGCTCGTCCGCGTGCATCTCAACCATACGGCCGATACGCTCTGTTTTACCAGTTGCAGAGTTAAGGATTGTGTCACCTTTCTTCATCTTACCAGAGTAGATGCGGATAAAGGTTAGAGCACCGAAGCGGTCATCCATGATCTTAAATGCAAGAGCACGTAGTGGCTCGTCTGCAGATACAGTCGCAACTTCACCAGTTGGCTCACCAGTCTCTGAATCAGTTAGAGGCTGTGGATCAACTTCTGTTGGAGATGGTAGGTAATCAATTACCGCGTCAAGAATAAGTTGGATACCTTTGTTCTTGTACGCTGAACCACAGTAAGTTGGGAAGAATGCTAGATCACGAGTACCTTTACGGATACAACGTTTGATGTCTTCTAGAGATGGCTCTTCGCCTTCTTCTAGGTAAGCCATCATTAGATCTTCGTCTTGCTCTAGAGCAGTTTCGATTAGCATTTCACGGTATTCAGCAGCTTTTTCTACCATGTCTGCTGGAATATCTTGAACTTCGTAGTTCTCTGGTTGGCCAGACTCATCCCATACGTAAGCTTGTTGGCTTAGTACGTCTACAACACCTACGAAATCTTCTTCGATACCGATAGGTAGAGTCATAACTAGAGGTGTAGCACCTAGTACGTTCTGTACTTGATCTACAACTTTGTAGAAATCTGCGCCCATACGGTCTAGTTTGTTAACGAAGATCAGACGTGATACGTGTGATTCGTCAGCGTAACGCCAGTTAGTTTCTGACTGAGGCTCAACACCACCAGAACCACAGAATACACCGATACCACCGTCAAGTACTTTTAGAGAACGGTAAACTTCGATAGTGAAGTCAACGTGTCCAGGAGTATCGATGATGTTTAGACGGTGATCGTTCCAGAAACAAGTTGTTGCTGCAGACTGGATTGTGATACCACGCTCAGCTTCCTGCTCCATGAAGTCAGTAGTAGTTGAACCGTCGTGAGTGTCACCGATCTTATGGATCTTACCAGTTAGCTTTAGGATACGCTCTGTAGAGGTAGTTTTACCCGCGTCTACGTGAGCAAAAATACCAATGTTTCTGTATTTTGATAAATCAGTCATTGTCTTACTCTGTTAATAAGGTATAAAGTGCGCGCAGAGTATATCACATTCTGTCAATACTGATACCCTTGCGTGCGGATGGAAGAAAAAAAATTTTAACGTGAAATTTCCGTCCCCAAAGCATAGTCAAACACAGCAATTTATGTACTTTATTCGCATTTTATTGAGGACGGATAGAACAGTTTGTGATTGCACAAATACCATTCTTATGAGCATTACAGCTCGTCAAAAGCCTCTATAGCTTCCGACAATTTCTTAACGCCGTGAATTTGCATGCCAGGGATGCCACCTTTCGGCATGTTGGCTGCTGGCACGATGGCTTTCTTGAAACCATGTTTGAACGCTTCATTCAAACGCTCTTGCCCACTTGGCACTGGACGGATTTCGCCCGCAAGCCCTACCTCACCAAAAATCACCACATCTTTAGGGAGTGGACGGTCACGAAAACTCGATAAAAGCGCCATAACTAAAGCAAGATCAGCGCTCGTCTCCGTCACCTTAACACCGCCAACCACATTAACAAAGACATCTTGGTCTGCCATTTGTAAGCCACCATGCTTATGCAACACCGCGAGCAAAAGTGATAGGCGGTTCTGCTCCAAGCCGACCGCAACACGACGAGGGTTGGCTAACTGCGAGTAATCCACCAGCGCTTGAATCTCTACTAGCAGAGGGCGCGTGCCTTCCCAAACCACCATGACGGAAGAGCCTGATGTTTCTTCTTCACCACGAGAAAGGAAGATCGCTGATGGGTTACTCACTTCTTTCAATCCTTGGCCTGTCATTGCAAAGACACCAAGCTCATTCACAGCGCCAAAACGGTTTTTATGACTACGCAAAGTGCGGAATCGGCTATCCGTTCCACCATCGAGTAGTACCGAACAGTCGATAATGTGTTCAAGAACTTTGGGGCCCGCAAGGGTACCATCTTTTGTTACGTGACCAACAATAAATACCGCAACATTATTCTGTTTTGCGTATCGTGTCAGAGCCGTCGCAGATTCACGTACCTGAGCAACACTGCCAGGCGACGATTGAACATCAGAAACGTGCATCACCTGAATCGAGTCTATTACCATTATACGAGGCTGCTCTTTTTCGGCGATTTGGCAAATTTTGTCGACGTTCGTTTCCGATAGCATTTTTAAATGATCTTTCGGCAAGCCCAATCGGGAAGCACGCATTGCCACCTGCTGTAACGACTCTTCACCGGTTACGTAAAGCGTTGGCATTTGCGCAGATAAACTACACATGGTTTGCAACAGAAGGGTTGATTTACCTGCACCAGGGTTACCACCAATCAAAATTGCGGCACCTGGCACAACACCACCACCCAAGACGCGGTCAAGCTCTTTAAACCCACTGGTGAAGCGAGGTACTTCTTGCAGATCAATTTCGGATAGCGTTTGAACCGTTGCTTCTGTTGCGGAACCAGCGTAGCCGCTTAAGCGTTCATTGCGAGCAACGGTTGGCGATGCAGCGATACGTACTTCTGTTATCGTATTCCATGCACCACATGCGTTACACTGCCCCTGCCAACGGGGAAAGTCCGCGCCACAATCATTACAAACATACGCTCGTTTTGCTTTCGCCATGATGCCTCAATTTTTCTACAAATGTGACTAAGCACAGCCAAGTCAGACCTGAACTGAAATGAACTATTGATATACTTAAGTATTACTTCGCTTAGCCGATACAATTTAAAGTAACGACATACTCTAACAGAAATAATGCAGCAATCTGAAATTCTCTCGCTCGCAGAACGACTCATTCCCGTTTACGGTACGAATGACTTTGACTTTGTCCTTGGCCAACTGACCGAGGAAGAGCCGCCTTCGGCCAAAATTTTGGTTAAAATTGAACTTAACCGCTTAATGGCTCCATGCAAAAAAAGCATTGATTTGCGAGGTCGCGTTCAAGGCGAATGTCGCGAGTATATTTTGGATGGCATTCCACATTGGTTGGATGATGTTGCTTTCAACGCTTACCATAAAAACATCAAAAAGTTTGGCTGCTACACGGAAGGAATGTGGGAAGCATTGGTCAACACGCGAAATAACTTTCGCGTAATGAGCAAGCGCCTTACTCAGCAAAAAACGCAATCGTTAACGGATCCTAAAAGCCCGTTCTTAGCAGAACCCGTTCACCTAGGCTACGATTTAAAGCGCCAAGAAAAACGCTTGAAAGTCCAATCTCAAGTTGAAATTTGCCGTTCTAAAGGACAGCTTCTTCATGGATTAAGCATTGATTTATCTAGCTCTGGCGCAAAGTTCAAAGTCCCTAGTGCATTTAAATATAACCTTGGGGAAATTATTCAGGTCACGTTTACTGAATTTGCCAGCAAATCTAACGTTGCAGGTATAGAGAAACCGCTTGCATACCGCATACTCGCGGTTGATGACTGTTACGAAAATGACTCAGTTCGATACCTCAGAACCATACGCTTAACTGACACCAATGCCGTCACCAGAGTGATAGATGAAGCGCTCAACAGTGCTGCTAAAAGGGCTCGTCACGACAATCAAGACAAGATTATTCGAGCTCGAACTCGCGGTTATGAGCACATCGCACTAAAGCACACCAGCAGCTTGCCTCTATTCTTTGATGGTAGTGACCTAAAATTAGCAATGTTAACGCCAAACAATCAAAAGCTTTGGCAATACTGGCACGATGAGAGAAACCAGCAAATGTTTGGTTCCTTATTCAACGAGCAACGCATCGCGTCACTCATTAAGCCTGGTGTGAAAGGAACAACCAATGTCCTTTATTCATTTACTCACGAGCACGAGAATCGAACCTATTTCTATTCGATGTTTCGCCCTGAAGCAACTCGCGAACAGCGCCAGCTATTTTGGCATTTAGGTGGCAAACGAGAGAGTTGGCGCGCCTTTAGAATTTCAATCTTTGAACTATCTGAGCAAGAACAGGAAGACCTAGCAGCTTTCTCTCCAGAGTTAGCAGAAACGTCTCAATCACTGACTCATATTGGTATTTTGCAAGAAATTGCTGACGAAAAATCAGGGCAGGATTACCTGCTAACTGAAAAGCCGCGCTTACCCGCTAATACGTTAAACGCGTTTCGTCATCCGAGAAGAGTTATCGGCAATCCAAAGGGCATTTATTTTGATGCAAAGTCTCGTCGAAAAGAGCCTCGTTATCGTTTTAAAACACCTTTAGAGTTGTACTCAGGACAAACTAAAACAGGCGGCTGTACTGTTGACCTTTCCAAACGAGGACTCGGAATTAGGCTAAGTGAGCCTACGATGTTACGTTCTGGGCAAGAGGTAAGAATCAACTTTCGAGAATTACAACTCTACGATAAAAAATTGCCGTTAATGTCGGTGCCATACCGAGTAATTCGTGTAAGCCCAGACGGTTGTAGCGTGCAGCTAGTTATTGATGAAAGCAGCCAAACCATGAAGGTAATCGCTTTTTTCAACAGCATTATCGAGCACAATCAAGACAAGCTAATCCCGCAAAAAGAGACGCTACCAAGTAATGCTCTACTTGAAAGGCTGCACTGCATGTTGCTCTCGCGTACGCTGAGCACGCCCATTTTTATCAGTAAGAGTACGTCACCTTCAATCAAAACCCCCGTTATCGGGGTGAACTTGCCGCTACCTAAACACATTGAGCTTTTTGCCCGTCTTGGGCATGACCAACTGTTGTCACTTGAACCTATCTTTAAAGGCCGGACAAGCACATTAATCGCAGAGCCAATAAAACGCGTAGAAGGTGCTCAAGCCAGACATCAGGATATCTACATAAGCGCCGCAAAAGTAGGCAATAAAATTACAAGCATTGAGTCAAAGCTTCATCAAGAGTTCAACAGCGTAAAAGAGCGGATTCAATTTATAAAGAAAGCGCGAATGATGGGTGACTTTTACGTGATTCGCCTTTCTACTGCGCCAATTTTCGATCCGATGACATCATTACTGCAACAAGATTTAAGTGACTTAACCCAATTTGGCGTACATCAAGCGAGCAAGTTAGAAAAAGAGTTAACAGCGCTCGTTGGTTACAGTGAATTTGAAGACATTACTGAAGAGGTTGTAATTAGATTGGAGTTAACCGAGTAAATTCAAAGTCATACCAAATTGAAAAAAAACACCGCCTTTCTGGCGGTGTTTTTGAATGGATGGTTAAGGTTTAGCTTTCCAGCTGACCTTTTGCTGCTTCACCAATGCGCCAGATAAAATACAGAGCACACCGCCCAACCCTGCAAAGCGAATCGCTGATTGCGCTTGAGCTTCCACTTTTGGTTTTGCGTGATACGCAATCCCTAATCCTGCCACCGACATCATCACAAGATCATTAGCGCCATCACCGACAGCAACCGTGTTGTGCTGCTCAATTTCATATTCATCCGCCAGTTCCACTAGAATGTCAGACTTCATCTGCGCCGTTACCACATCGCCAAGTACTTTACCCGTGAGTTTGCCGTCAATAATTTCTAATTGATTGGAGCGAGCAAAGTCTAAGTCGACTTTATCTTTGATGTAATCAGAGAAGTAAGTAAAACCACCGGAGGCAATCGCTGTTTTCCAGCCCAAGGCTTTCAACGTCGCAATTAGCGCTTCAAAGTCCGGCATGAATGGTAACTGGGAACGAACTTGTTCAAGAATTGATTCATCGGCACCTTTGAGCTTACCAACTCGCTGACGTAAACTTTGCTCAAAATCCAGCTCACCTTGCATGGCACGTTCAGTGACTTCAGCGACCTCATCCCCTACTCCTGCCAGTTTCGCGATTTCATCAATACACTCTATCTGGATCGCCGTTGAATCCATATCAAATACAATCAACCCTTGGGTTGATAGATCGGGCACTTCATTAAGCGAGGCGTAATCTAGGTTGAGACTTTGTAAGATCGTTTCATGTTGAGGAGTCAACTCTCCGGCCATCAGGGCTACTTCATATTGGCCAACTTTCCACGTTTCTAGTATTGGGTTGTAAAAGCCGGTGAAGAAATCAATGTCTTCGAAGTGACTTGGCGAAAGGTACTCAGCAAATACGATCCAGTTTGCTTTTGCTTTATCTAATTGGGAGGCAAATCGAGTCTCGGGTAATCGTTTTAAAAGTGTCGTATGTTTTCTGATAGGCAAGCTTTTTGACGCGTCCATGTATATAATCCCTTATGACTTTGCTAAAACGTTACCTCAACAAACTAAAAAGGCAAGTCTTTGTTTTATTTTAAATGGATGAGTAAAGAGCATGAGTGAATCTTTGTTCTCAGTAAGGAATGCCCTAAGAATTCTGGCACTAATCCTACTGTGTGTGATGTTGTTTATCACAATAAAAAACAGTGTTGTGATCAGTAAGGGTAATGAGAAAATTCAAGCACAACAGCTTGAAACGCTCACCAAAGTTTTGATTTCACAGGCGTCTCTTTCTGCCAGTGAGATGATTTTAACTAAAGATCAAGAACGATTACTTCAGCTAACAAACCAGCTAGCACAAGACCGTTTAGTGTTTGATGCAACAATCTACGATGCACAGGGTGTACGTTTAGCGTCTAGTGAAGAGGCATTATCGGTACGCGAAGTTCTTGGCCTGGATACGCCTTTGGCAACAGCTTCCATTGGTCGCCAGCAGTTGGTTGAACCAGTTTTTGCAGATGGTGCGCTTATCGGTTTTGTTCGCGTGACCTTTGAGACGGGCCGGGTGACGGCTATTTCTGACCACCACTATCGCAAGAGCGATCGTTATATGTACATGATGGTCTTAATGAGCTTTGTCTGTGGTATGTTGTTCATCTTGATTTTACGTCGACAACCGATACGTCGTAAAAAAGCGCCAAACCTGCTGCTAACCAAGTAACTAGGTAGCGCTAACAACTCATATAAAAACAGCCCGCAATGTGTGGGCTGTTTTTTTAGCTCTTGAGAGCGAAAAATAGAATGACTCTTCGTCGCTTACTCTTCGTCACCAAGCAATACTGAATCTAGTGCGATTAGCATCATGTCGTTGAATGTCGTTTGACGCTCGTCAGATGTAGTCTGTTCGCCAGTCTTGATATGATCAGAAACCGTACAGATTGTCAGAGCTTTTGCACCGTATTCTGCCGCAACACCGTAAATACCAGCCGCTTCCATTTCAACACCAACAATGCCGTACTTGTCCATTACATCGAACATTTCTGGATCTGGCGTGTAGAAAAGCTCTGCTGAGAATAGGTTACCAACTTTAACGTCAATACCGCGAGCTTTTGCAGCGTCTTCTGCCGCACGAACCATGTTGTAGTCTGCGATTGCCGCGAAGTCATGACCTTTAAAGCGGATACGGTTCACTTTAGAGTCAGTACATGCACCCATGCCGATCACAACATCACGCACTTTGATGTCTTCATTCACTGCGCCACAGCTGCCAACACGGATGATTTTCTTCACGCCGAAGTCTTTGATTAGTTCAGTCGCGTAAATCGAGCATGATGGGATACCCATACCGTGGCCCATTACCGATATCTTACGGCCTTTGTATGTACCTGTGTAACCAAACATATTACGAACGTCACACACTTGAACGACATCTTCAAGGAAAGTCTCTGCGATGTATTTTGCACGTAGTGGATCACCAGGCATCAGTACGACGTCTGCAAATGCACCCATTTCAGCATTGATATGTGGAGTTGCCATTTTCTTTTCCTTAACCTTTCTCTAGCGCTCCGCGCTTAAGGCGATATATGCCAGAGTATTCTCATTTCCGACAAGCAGCATTTACATACTGCAAACATAAAACTAGGAGCTATCAAGCTCCTAGTTTTCAAAAACCTAACTAATTATAGGAAGTTCTTACCGTAATCCATTGGAGAAGTACCGAAGTAACTTGCCAATGTTTGACCGATATCTGCGAATGTTTCGCGGCGGCCAAGAGAACCAGCTGGTACTTTTTGACCATAAACCAATACTGGGATGTGCTCACGAGTATGGTCAGTACCTGGCCATGTTGGGTCACAGCCGTGGTCTGCCGTTAGGATAAGCACATCGTCTTCTTCCATAATCTCTAGCACTTCGTTGATACGATCATCGAAGTACTCAAGTGCCGCTGCGTAACCCGCTACGTCACGACGGTGACCGTAAGCTGAGTCGAAGTCTACAAAGTTAGTGAATACGATCGTGTTGTCGCCCGCTTCTTTGATTTGCTCTAGCGTTGCTTCGAACAATGCAGGGATACCTGTCGCTTTCACTTTCTTAGTGATGCCGCAGTTTGCGTAGATATCAGCAATCTTACCAATAGAAACCACGTTGCCTTGCTTCTCATCAACGAGCTTCTGAAGAACCGTTGCTGATGGTGGCTCTACAGAAAGATCACGACGGTTACCTGTACGCTCAAATTGACCTTTACCAGCACCAACGAATGGGCGCGCGATAACACGACCAATGTTGTAATCTTCTAGCTCTTCACGTGCGATTTGGCAAAGCTCTAGTAGACGGTCTAGACCGAAAGTCTCTTCGTGACATGCGATTTGGAATACAGAGTCAGCAGACGTGTAGAAGATTGGTTTGCCAGTCTTCATGTGCTCTTCACCAAGATCGTCAAGAACTTGAGTACCAGACGCGTGACAGTTACCTAGGAAACCGTCAAGACCTGCACGCTCAAGAATGCGGTCAGTCAATTCTTTCGGGAAGCTGTTTGCTTTGTCAGTGAAGTAACCCCAGTCAAACAGAACAGGCACACCTGCGATTTCCCAGTGACCAGACGGCGTGTCTTTACCTGAAGAAAGCTCTGCTGCATGACCGTATGCACCAATGATTTCAGCGTCTGCGTCTAGTCCAGGTGCGAAGCGACCTGTCGATTCTTTATGCGCCATTGCCAAACCAAGTTTCGATAGATTTGGAAGGCGAAGTGCACCTTGGCGATTGTCGTTATCTGCTAAGCCTTTGTCACATTGGTCAGCGATGTGACCTAGTGTGTCTGAACCTACATCACCAAATTCTTTAGCATCGGCAGTTGCACCGATACCGAATGAGTCTAGTACTAAAATAAATGCTCTTTTCATTGCTCGTTCCTTAGGCCCACTCGGCTTTTTATTATGGTTGAGTAGGCCTTGTGTAATTACTTGTTCTATTAGATATCTTCTGCACGAATTTGGCGGTAAACCTCTGGAGTTGGTGTGTATTCACCACCTACTTTGATTGCACTGCGCAGTGCTTTTGCCGCTTCTTCCCATTGCTCTTCAGTGCGAGCGTGGATGACCGCAAGAGGTTTATCACTGTCTGCGACCTCACCTAGGCGGATGAACTCGTCGAAACCAACTGCGTAGTCGATTTCATCAGTAGCAACACGACGACCACCACCCATAGCAACCACAGCCATGCCGATAGCACGTGTATCCATTGCAGAGACAATGCCCGTTTCTGTTGCGTAAACTGGCTTAATGATTGCTGCTTTTTCTAAGTAGTTGTCGTAGTTTTCTACGAAGTCCGCAGGGCCGCCTAAACCGGCAACCATCTTGCCGAAGCACTCAGCCGCTTTGCCGTTATCCAGCACTTCCATCAGTTTTGCGCGTGCGTCTTCTGTGTTCTCAGCAAGCTTGCCAAGTACTAACATTTCAGCACATGAAGCCATGGTCACTTCAAGTAGACGAGGATTACGGTATTCACCCTTTAAGAAACGAACCGCTTCACGAACTTCTACTGCGTTACCCGCTGAAGACGCCAATACTTGGTTCATGTCCGTAAGAATTGCCGTAGTCTTAGTGCCAGCACCGTTTGCTACCGCAACGATTGATTTTGCTAGCTCTTCAGACGCTTCGTAAGTTGGCATAAATGCACCTGAACCCACTTTTACGTCCATCACTAGCGATTCCAGACCCGCCGCCAGTTTCTTAGAAAGGATCGACGCCGTAATCAGGGAGATATTGTCTACCGTTGCGGTAATATCACGAGTCGCGTAAACACGCTTATCCGCAGGAGCAAGGTCACCAGTTTGACCGATGATCGCCACACCAGCGTCTTTGGTTACTTGACCAAAAACATCGTTGCTCGGCGTAATGTTGTAACCAGGGATAGATTCAAGTTTATCCAGCGTACCGCCTGTATGACCAAGACCGCGGCCAGAGATCATAGGTACGAAACCGCCACACGCTGCCACCATTGGGCCAAGCATTAAAGAAGTTACGTCACCCACACCACCGGTTGAGTGTTTGTCGACAATTGGACCACCGAAGTTCATGTGGCTCCAGTCGATAACCATGCCCGAATCACGCATTGCACACGTTAAGGCGATGCGCTCATCCATGGTCATTTCATTAAAGAAAATCGTCATAGCAAACGCCGCAATCTGACCTTCAGATACCGTGTTGTTCGCTACGCCTTGAATAAAGAAGTTGATTTCGTCGGCGGTTAGGACTTCGCCGTCACGTTTTTTACGAATGATTTCTTGTGGTAAATACATTAGTGCCTCCCAAGCTCTTTTGAGCCATGGTTGTAGTAGGATAGAAGAGGTTTGGTAGCACCCGTTTAGGTGCTACCGTTCAGACGCATTATTGGAATTAGTACGCTGTTGGATCAGCGACGTCGTCCGATACTTCTAATGTATTTAGTAGGTTGGTTAGCAGGCTAGACGCACCAAAACGGTAGTGACGAGCATCAACCCAGTTGTCACCTAGGATTTCGTCAGCCATTGCTAGGTATGCTGCTGCGTCTTCAGCAGTGCGCACACCACCTGCTGGTTTGAAACCAACAGTTTCTGCAACACCCATGTCGCGAATAACTTCAAGCATCATGCGAGCGTATTCTGGTGTTGCGTTTACTGGCACTTTACCAGTTGAAGTTTTAATGAAGTCAGCACCTGCTTCAATACAGATTTGAGATGCTTTCTTGATTAGTGCTTCTTCTTTTAGTTCACCTGTTTCGATGATCACTTTAAGAAGAATGTCACCACAAGCTTCTTTACATTGCTTAACTAGTTCGAAGCCTACTTTCTCATCACCCGCCATTAGCGCGCGGTAAGGAAAAACTACGTCAACTTCGTCTGCACCGTAAGCAACCGCCGCTTTTGTTTCAGCAACTGCGATTTCAATGTCGTCGTTACCATGTGGGAAGTTCGTTACTGTTGCAATACGAACCTCTGGCGTACCTTGCTCACGAAGTGTCTTCTTAGCAATAGGAATAAAGCGAGGGTAAATACAAATTGCAGCTGTGTTGCCTACTGCTGTTTTCGCGTCATGACATAGTGAGATCACTTTTGCATCAGTGTCATCATCATTCAACGTAGTTAGGTCCATAAGTTTAAGTGCACGTAGCGCTGCTGCTTTTAAATCGCTCATTTCTATCTCCGATCAATATTCAAAAAATTCACTACTCAGCCTTACATCACGTCTTTAACTATAATCAACAAGTCGAGACAATGTGAGTAAATGGCTAAACAGTCTATTAATGAACGGACTTGGTTCCCTAAAGACTCGGCATATACAGCGAAAATTTATCATATGCCAATTGCTATCCTTGTCACCGCACAGTACCAGTTTGGCCTATGGCACAACAATCTATGATTGCGGTGTCTTTAATATCACATCACAAAGCAAAACGCCTATTAGATCTGATATTGCAGGGCAATTCATTTGCCCATCGATTATGTAATATTCATTACGTGATTAAGAATCAAGCTTAACCACTATCCTGTGATTAATACATTATAGAGTTTCACCGCAAAACTGTAGCACCAAATGGAGCGCAAACGGTTTGTATCTCAAAATTTCCTAGCCCCTATTCCATTGACTGCGTAATACCTCGACTAAGGCAAACACCCGATGAAATTTTGGAGCCCGAAAAACGAAAAATGCCCCGCAGCAATCTCTTGCTACAGGGCATGATGTAAAACGGCGTCTATATATTAAGAACCGATTCTAATTATAGTGCTGCAAGGCTTAAGCAGAAGCCTGCAATTGTCGCTGCCATAAGGTTAGACAACGTACCTGCAAGAACTGCTTTAACACCCATGCGAGCGATGTCACTACGACGGTTTGGTGCAAGGCTACCTAGACCACCAAGTAGAATCGCAATAGAAGAAAGGTTCGCGAAACCACATAGTGCGAATGAGATGATAGCTGTTGTCTTCTCAGACATTACTTCACCAGTTGCCGCGATTACTTGAGCGTTTTCACCTAGGTATGGTGTGAAGTTCAAGTAAGCAACGAATTCGTTCACTACGATTTTCTGACCAATGAATGAACCAGCTGTTACAGCTTCTGCCCATGGAACACCGATTAGGAATGCTAGTGGAGAGAACGCGTAACCTAGAATTAGCTCTAGTGTTAGTTCTGGCATGCCGAACCAACCACCGATGCCACCTAGCATACCGTTGATTAGCGCGATTAGACCAACGAATGCGATTAGCATTGCACCTACGTTAAGCGCAAGTTGTAGACCAGAAGCCGCACCGCCCGCAGCTGCGTCGATTACGTTAACTGGTTTGTCGTCACCGCCGTCCATCGCTTCTTCGATACTTTCGTGAGGCTGGTCAGTCTCAGGGTGAAGGATTTTAGCGAACAGTAGACCACCTGGTGCTGCCATGAATGATGCCGCAACTAGGTACTCTAGTGGAACACCCATAGATGCGTAACCAGCTAGTACACCACCAGCAACAGAAGCTAGACCACCACACATTACCGCGAATAGCTCTGATTGAGTCATTTTTGGAACGAATGGACGAACAACTAGAGGTGCCTCAGTTTGACCTACGAAGATGTTAGCTGCAGCTGACATTGATTCCGCACGCGAAGTGCCTAGCGCTTTTTGTAGTGCGCCACCAAGAATCTTGATAACCCATTGCATAACGCCAATGTAGTAAAGAACTGAAATCAGTGCAGAGAAGAAGATCAGTGTAGGAAGAACACGGAATGCGAAGATGAAACCGCCGCCGCCGAATACTTCGAACATCTTGTCAGAAACAAGACCACCGAACAGGAATGATGAACCATCGTTACCGTAGTTGATAACGTTAGAAACACCTGAAGAGAAACCGTTTAGTAGATCACGGCCCCAAGGTACATACAGAACAAATGCACCTAATGCGAATTGGATAGCGAATGCGCCACCCACAGTTCTAAAGTTGATAGCTTTTCGGTTGTTAGAAAATGCCACTGCAATCGCAAGAAGCACTACCATACCGATTAGGCTCATAAACAGGCTCATAGTTTATGACTTCCTTATAAGTTATTTATTGGCGTGTTACAAAATGGAGCTATAAAGCGGGGGCAATTATACTCATGCAGAATCAATTAAAGTAATGCCAGCCTCACACTTTCCTATAAGATTCATGATTGATTCAACCAGCTTTGTGAGTTAATTCACAATAAGCAGGAAAACGTTTTCGATTTCAAACCACATCTTTAGATTTTATTCACATATCGAGAAAGCAAAATTGCTATTTTTCCACAGTTGAGAGGCAATCGATTGCTTTCGGCCGTTATGCAACTCTACGAGCTCATTAAAGACGTGAATGAGTTTGGCTGGGTGATTTGACTCCCCTTGATATCCAAGTATAGGCATATCTGGTGCGTCTGTTTCGATTACTAGGTTTTCGAGTGGTAATTTTTGAATTGCGTCGCGTGTTTTCTTGGCTCTTGGGTAGGTAATCGTTCCTCCTACACCGATAAAAAAACCTAATTTGACCCACTCCATGGCTTGCTGATAACTCCCAGAAAAAGCGTGTAGCACACCACCTCTAGGGAGATTCGCCGCTTTCACCATTTGAATGAGGCGATTGTGCGCTTTTCGGCTATGTAAAATAACTGGGAGTTCGAAGCGTCTAGCCAGCTCAAATTGAACTTCAAGTATCTTTTCTTGCAACTGTGGATCAACATCAATGGCAAAATCTAAACCACACTCTCCTATTGCCACGCACTGTAGCCCTTTTTGATTTAGATAGCCTTCTAGCTCTGTAAGGTGCTGCTCAATGTTATCTTCAAGAAAATACGGATGAAAGCCGAGCGCATAATACAAATTGGTATGTTGCTCTGCCAAAGTTTGAATACGAGCCCAGTTTTGCGGACCGACGGAAGGAATCAAAATTCTTGCGACACCTTGCGTTTGAGCAAGCTCAAGTTGATGCGCAAAGTCATCTTGAAACACATCAAAATCAAAGTGGCAGTGCGTATCAAAGAGCTTCATCTTGACGCTTTTTATCTGTATCTGCGGGCAGAAAATCAGAGGATGGTTGGGCTTCACTCTTCTCTTCAGTTTGATGGGCAGGGTCTTTTCGATATGGGACACAACTGCGTTTCTGATCGGGAGTTAGCCCCATCTCTTTACACCAGTTGTCGTAACGCTTTAGCCCACGTTTAAACCAATTCATATCTTATCCTTATATAAAAACGCCCTTGGCTAAGTTTATAGCCAAGGGCGTTTTAAAATCTAGTTTGCGTTACGGCTTACCCTAACCGCGCCAAATTAGTGCTCACGCGTCGCACGGAAATCAACGTCAGGGAAACGCTCTTTCGCTAAGTTTAAGTTAACCATTGTTGGAGCGATATACGTTAGGTTATCACCACCATCCAATGCTAAGTTCGCTTGATTCTTGCGTTGGAACTCATCCAGTTTCTTCGCATCACCACACTCAACCCAACGCGCAGTTGCAACGTTAATGCCTTCATAAATCGCTTCAACGTTATACTCAGACTTCAAACGAGCCACAACAACATCAAACTGAAGTACACCAACGGCACCAACGATCAGATCGTTGTTCTGTAGAGGACGGAATACCTGTACCGCACCTTCTTCTGATAGCTGAACCAAACCTTTGAGAAGCTGCTTCTGCTTTAGTGGATCTTTCAGGCGAATACGACGGAATAATTCCGGAGCGAAGTTCGGAATACCAGAGAACTTCAGTGATTCACCTTGCGTAAAGGTATCACCAATCTGAATAGTGCCGTGGTTGTGTAGACCAATGATGTCTCCGGCGTAAGCGTGTTCTGCACGTGCACGGTCACCAGCCATAAAGGTTACTGCATCAGAGATACTCACTTGCTTGCCAAGACGAACGTGGTTCATCTTCATACCTTGCGTGTAAGTACCCGATACAATACGCATGAATGCGATACGGTCGCGGTGTTTTGGGTCCATATTCGCTTGGATCTTAAATACGAAACCAGAGAACTTCTCTTCAGTCGCTTCAACTTCACGTTCAACCGCTTGACGAGTTTTCGGCGCTGGAGCCCATTCAGTTAGACCGTCTAGCATATGATCCACACCAAAGTTACCTAATGCAGTACCGAAGTAAACTGGCGTAAGATCACCTGTTAGGAACATTTCCAAATCAAACTCAGGGCAAGCACCCATAACAAGCTCAAGCTCTTCTCGAACACTTTCCGCAAGGCCTGCACCAACTTTTTCATCAAGCTCTGGGTTATCGAGACCTTTGATGATTCGAACTTCTTGAATCTCATGACCGTGACCTGATTCGTATAAAATCGTTTCATCACGGTGAATGTGGTACACACCTTTAAATTCTTTACCACAGCCGATTGGCCATGTAATTGGCGCACACATCATGCCCAACTCGTTTTCTACCTCGTCCAATACTTCCATTGGATCACGAACGTCACGGTCAAGTTTGTTCATGAAGGTTACGATTGGCGTGTCACGCAGACGCGTTACTTCCATCAGCTTACGTGTACGATCCTCGACACCTTTCGCCGCATCGATAACCATCAAACACGAGTCTACTGCCGTTAACGTACGGTATGTATCTTCCGAGAAGTCTTCGTGTCCAGGCGTATCAAGTAGGTTTACCAGACAGTCATTGTAAGGGAACTGCATTACAGAAGTGGTTACCGAGATACCACGTTCTTTTTCCATTTCCATCCAGTCTGATTTTGCGTGCTGTGCGTTACCACGACCTTTAACCGTACCTGCTTTTTGGATCGCGTTTCCGAATAAAAGGACTTTTTCAGTAATGGTGGTTTTACCCGCATCCGGGTGAGAAATAATAGCGAACGTTCTGCGCTTAGACACTTCGCCTAAAAAAAGGGGATTTGACATTAGTTAATCTTCTAAATTACTTTCATGCTCACAAAATAGGCAAGCATATCTACTATTCGATATTGTGCGGTATTCTCGCTTATTATCGCTGTGCTAGCAAACTGGAAAGACATGAACTGAATTTACTCGGCTCACCAGCCTTTACCTGCAACTAACAAGGGAAAGCCAGCGCCACACAAAGAGATGTAAAAATTCAAAAAATTGTTATTACATATTCAAAAGCCTCGAATCCGGATACGCATTTAAAGCATAAGTGTTGATGAGGTAATTAGTAACGGCCTAAAACTAACTCAAAAATAAGTAACTCATGATAATGGCGTCTTCCTTACCATTTCCCGATTTAGCTGGGTAATAGTTGTAACGATGGTCCACTTCATTAAAACCTGCTTGCTCATAAATATGGATAGCTGGGTGATTACTTTCACGCACTTCTAACCAAGCACTCTCTGCTTTGGCTTGTTCACAGTATTCAATAAACGCGTCCAGCAATTTTTGCCCTAGCCCTCTGCCCTGTTGAGAAGGCGCTACTGCAATATTTAATAGTGTCACTTCTCCAACAATATTCTGTCCATAGAAGTAACCAACCACTTGAGAGCCTTCCAGCATCACATGATGGCAAGCACCGCGACTGGATAAGTCACGAACCAAAGATTCGGCCCAAGGGTGAGAATGTGCTTGCTGCTCGATTTGCCAAACTTGGTCGAGGTGCTCTGCACGCATCGGCGTAATTTCAATTGTCACGCATTAGCTCCGTTAAGAGTACGAACAGATTTGTTGCCACAATGCGCGGCGCTGTTCGTTATTACCATCAATATCTTGTAATAGTGGCGAGACCAGGTGCTTTGCCTTGATGCTTTGATCAGCCTCACAGCCTGCAAACCACACCCACTCTAGCTGATGTTCACCCAGCATGGATAAGCGCTCAGGCTCTAGGTGTAGCGCATCATCAAGCGTGAGCTTAATGCTTTTTAATACGCGCTCAAACATCAATGCCGTCTCGTTTTCTGGACATATTGGCGATACCAATAGGAGTTTACATGAACTTTGCAAATCCAATAATGGCGATTGATAGCCTTCCAGTCTTTCAGGGTGTACCAGCTCCCATGTGCTGATCCCCATTTCACGTAAATACTGTTTCTCGTTAATTGACATTTTCCGTCACCTATTTGAACGAGGGCAATCCTATCAAATTATCGCGATTATACCTAAAGGACTTCAAGGAACACCTGAACACAATGAGATGGTTTGGATATTCCTGAACATAGCGTTTTGCCAACGGCCACACATTGGGTATGACATATGAGGTACATTATGAAATTCTTAAATACGCTACTACTTTGCACACTGGTAGCCGCCACCAGCGTGAGTGTTTTTGCTAATAACAGCGATGAGTGGGAGCTGATTGCAACGAAAACCGTTAACTTTCATACAGAAACAGATACCGTGACACCAAATAGCCTATTCCGAAACCGAAGCTTCAGTAAAATAAAACTAAAATGTGTGCAAGGAACGGTAGACATTAATGGTTTAAAAGTCGTCATGACAGATGGTAGTGAGAAAAAGCTTTCCTCTATGGGCGTACTAACAAGCGGATTGTCGACTCGTGCCTGGAGCCTTCCAGGTACAAAAGAAGCCAAGCTAAAACGGATTGAAATGACTTACAGTAGCTGGGGAAGCACAAAACTTAGCCTGCTAGGGGTAAGTAAAAAAGCGAAAATAGAGGTCTGGGGCAAAAAGAAAAGTAACCAGTCATCCTAACCTCCCTATCTCAGTTTTCAGTGAATAAGAAAGAAGCCCACTTAGTCGTGGGCTTCTTTCATTTACAGTTCAGAGAACTCTGGCGCATAGTCTATGCGTCCGGAGCGTCCAGCACATTGACCTTCGACCAACTCTGCGACTCGAAATGCACCTTTAGGGACATCCCAAGCACATTCAAAGCCCATCTCGTCGCATGATTGAAAACCCTGGCGCGCGTAATAATCAGGATCGCCCAACACCACACACACTGGGTAGCCAAAATCACGCAGTGAATCAAAACCTTCTTTGATCAACTCTGCAGCGATGCCTTGGCGACGGTAATCTTCATGAACAGCTAATGGCGCTAGCCCTTGCCATGACAAATCTTCACCATTTAAGGTCACAGGGCTAAATAAAGCATGGCCTATCACCTCTCCCTCATCTGTACACGCGACTAAGGAAAGCGTGAATTTGCTGTTTTCGCGCAAACGCATCACAAGCTCAGCTTCAGCTTCCGTCGGGAAGGCGTGTTTCAATAAGCGGTCAATGGTAAGAATGTCCGCTGGGGCTTCAGTTCGAATAAGCATTCGCTACTCCGGTTGGTTGTGCAGGCGCTTGAACTCCTTTCTGAACAAAATCAGCCAATTGATTCAAAGCGACTTGCATTGCTTTCGGTAACTGCTCTAAGTCGACACTGTCCATTAAGTTTTTCACTTCTAAGCCAAGCTCAGTATCACCTTCAATTGAAAGGCGACGTTGGAAGAACAGTGTGTCAGGGTCTTCTTTACGACCAGCAATCAGTACTAGGTCGTTTAGATTACCACTAAAACTCACATCTTCCTGAACTGGTTTTTCAGCTACCACCAATTTTTCGTCTTGATAGCTGATGTACCATGCTAAGTTCAAGTCTTTAATCGCAACTTTTAACCACTTGTCTTCAAGGAACTCAAAGTCACCATCTTCCAAGGCTTCTTTAAACACCATTTTTAGCCCTTCCAGCAACGCTTTTTGCTGAATTGGCTGTGGTAATAACTGGACTGGAGAACGCAAAATATTAGCTGCGTTCTTTACTAGTTGACTGCGAATCTTGTTTAACACGTTCATTATCCGTTACTTTGTCATTAGGTTGCTTATATTAAGCAATCGTGGCGATGAGATTACTGTTATGTATCAATAAAGTGCTTATTTTAGATTGGTGGCTTATTGCTCACTAACGCTTCTTTTTTTGAACTTACGTGTATTATTGATGCGAACAGGTGGATAAACACTTTTACAACCGTATTTTCAAAGTTATAGTTATCTGAGCGTATCCATGTGATTGTCGACTGCACAGCTAAAACCGCGAGCCCTTTAATGGCAGGTAACACTTTAGCTTGGTGGTAGACCGCCGCAGGCTTATCAGGGTGTCGCTTTTTATACACGGACGAATAATCTGGCTCATTGGAGATCGGTAATACCCTAATGCCTTCCCAGCAATTAAAACATTGGTTTGCCACGCTAACCTCAAATAGCCCTTTCTTCTTTGCCATTCTTGATAAAAAACACAATTATCGAATGGTAAGTGACCGTTACTGCGATATCGCAGGTTTAAGTCATGAGGAAATCGTCGGCTTAAACGATTGCCAAGTGCTGGGTGAACAGTTTTATAAGAAGCTTGCACCATACTATCAGCGCGCGTTCAAAGGGGCACATGTCGAAGCCGAAATCACGCTCGATGAAACCGACCTTGAAACCAGTCTTCACTTTAGTCTTTCGCCAGTTTTTGAAGGTAACGACATTCGCTTTGTTGTTTTTCACGCTGTCGATACTTCAGAAAAGCAGATACTCGTTCGCTCCTTAGAAGAGTCCGAAAGTAAGTTTGCGAAGTTAACACAACTGCTACCAGACGGCTTACTGCTTATCGAAGATGATATTGTCATCTCTGCGAACCCCGCATCAGCGCGCCTTCTCGGACTTAACTCTCCTCATGAATTGTTGGGCGAAGAGCTAAGTCGTTTATTCATCGATGAAAACAGTAAAAAGGTATTTAGTCATCGATTGAGTACATTAATTTCTGACAAACCTTTTGTCTGCTTAACCAGTGCAAGATGCGGCTTTGAACGGAAAGTTCAGCTACACGCGGATTCCACGGCGATATTAGGTAGCGAATCTCAAATTATCCTAATCCAAGATGCTGATGATGCGCCCAAAAACCTGTCTTCTGCATCGAATGAAGACATACACATTGACTCGCTCACCAAACTCTACAACCGCTTTGGCTTCACCAAACGTTTGGAACAGCTGATCAAAAAGCAAACACCGCTTCTGGTGTTCTATTTGGATATCGATAACTTCAAAAACATTAATGACTCACTTGGTCACCATATTGGCGATAAAGTGATTCAAGAGGTATCGGCCCGTCTTAAACGGTTACTACCAAACCAAGCGATTATTGGTCATTTGGGTGGCGATGAGTTTGGCGTCATTCTGCCGGAGCCAGAAAACACCCGCATGGCTGAAATTTTGTCCGATCGCATTATCTCGTTGATCAACCAACCTTTCGACTTGCACCACTTCAGTAAACGCCTTGCCTGTTCAATTGGTAGCGTTCGATACCCTGAAGACGGACAAGATGCGCGAATCCTACTACAAAATGCCGATACTGCGATGTATGAAGCCAAAGATCGTGGTAGAAATCGTCTGATCAAATTTAACGATCAAATGAACAAAGAAGCGCGTATGCGTTTGTGGCTTGAAATCGAACTGCAAAAAGCATTGCAGCAGAACGGTTTGGAAGTGTGGTATCAACCTAAGGTTAACGCGCGAGACTTCAGTATCAACGGCGCAGAAGCGCTCGTTCGTTGGAAGCATCCAGTCGAAGGGTACATTAGTCCTGGCTCATTCATTCCTGTCGCCGAGCGCGCTGGGTTAATAGAACACCTTGGACGTGTCGTGATGCGTGATGTTTTCAATACGGTAAAACGTTGGAAGCAACAAGGCATACTGCCAGGCCGTGTCGCCATCAACCTCTCTCCCGAGCAATTTGGCAACCCACAGCTGATCGACTTTATGGAAAAGCTGCTTCGCACTACCGAGCTTGATCCAAGCTGCATTACCTTCGAGCTAACCGAAAGTGCCGTGATGAGTGATAGCGAACATACACTGCAAATGTTGAATGCGATTAAAAAGCTTGGCTTCGCTCTCTCTATCGATGACTTTGGTACCGGCTACTCTTCTCTTTCTTACTTAGCGCGTTTCCCTATTGACGAGCTAAAAATCGACCGCGCTTTTATTAATGATATCGACACACTACCGAAACAAGTCACTGTGATTGAAAACATCATTAACCTAGGTAAGTCGCTCGACTTAACTGTCGTTGCCGAGGGGGTGGAAACCCACCAGCAAGCGACCCTGCTCTCTAACCTTCAATGTAATGCGATTCAAGGATTCCATTTTTATCGCCCGCAGCCAAAACATGAAATTGAAGAGCTGTTTGTACAGAATCGTCGTCACAAGAACTAACCTCGACCCGATACCCTTACTCGCAAGGGGTAAATATCGACTTTATTGAGCTAAACCTAACTTAGGTCAATTTCGCTATTCATAATTCTTCATAAAATGCGGACACCTTTTTATTTTCAATGATTGTGAGCATATGGAACTCTTGTGTCCCGCGGGTAACCTGCCTGCGTTAAAAACTGCGATTGATTGCGGTGCCGATGCCGTCTACATTGGTTTCAAAGATGATACCAACGCCCGTCACTTTGCTGGCCTCAACTTTAACGGCAAGAAATTAGAAAAAGCGGTGCAATACGTTCATGACCGCAATAAAAAAATTCATGTCGCGTTGAATACCTTCGCTCATCCCAATGGCTTCGAGCGCTGGACGAACGCAGTAGACAATGCAGCGGCACTGGGTGTAGACGCGCTGATTGTTGCAGACATTGCAGTGCTGGAGTACGCGGCTCGCAAATATCCCCATCTGGAACTACACCTTTCAGTGCAAGCATCAGCGACCAACGTCGCAGCCATTGATTTTTACAAACAAAACTTCAACGTAAAACGGGTAGTGCTACCCCGCGTTTTATCGATTCATCAGGTCAAACAGCTCTCACGCAACATCACTAGCGATGTCGAGTTAGAAGTCTTTGCTTTTGGTAGCCTTTGCATCATGTCTGAAGGTCGCTGCTACCTATCGTCATACATGACAGGCGAGTCTCCAAACACTGTGGGAGCATGCTCTCCAGCTAAGTACGTTCGCTGGCAAGAAACAGAAAATGGTCTGGAATCCCGCCTTAACGACATTTTGATCGATCGCTACAGCGCCGGTGAAAATGCGGGCTACCCTACCTTGTGTAAAGGTCGTTTCGAAGCAGAAATCGAAGGCGAGAAAAAACGCTACCACGCACTGGAAGAACCAACCAGTTTGAACACCCTCTCTATGCTGCCAGAACTATTTGCTGCAAATGTGGCGTCTGTAAAAATTGAAGGTCGCCAACGTAGCCCTGCTTACGTAGAACAAGTCACTCGAACATGGCGAGCCGCGATTGACCGTTACCAAGCAAACCCAGAAGCTTACCAAGTCGAAGCGGCTTGGGATGCCGCATTGGCAAACGTGTCTGAAGGTACGCAGACCACACTTGGTGCTTATCACCGCAAATGGCAGTAGAGGTTAAGATGGATAATTCAATGAAATACGCGCTTGGCCCGCTGTTGTACTTCTGGCCAAAACAAGACATCGAAGCGTTTTATGAACAAGCGAAATCAAGCTCCGCGGACATCATCTATCTTGGGGAAACCGTATGTTCAAAACGTCGAGAAATGAAGCCTTCGCATTGGCTTGAAATCGCAAAAGAGCTGTCTGCATCTGGCAAGCAAGTGGTGCTATCAACAATGGCACTACTAGAAGCTCCGAGTGAAGTAAACATAATGAGGAAGTACATCGACAACGGTGACTTCGCGATTGAAGCAAATGACGTATCTGCTGTTCAATTGGCATCAGAGCATAAAGTGCCTTTCGTCGTTGGCCCTGCAATCAATACTTATAACGCACACACGCTCAACTTATTTTTGAAGCAAGGTATGATGCGTTGGTGCATGCCTGTCGAGCTCTCTCGCGAATGGTTAAACGATACTTTGGTTCAGTGTGACGAGCTTGGTATTCGTAACAAGTTTGAAGTTGAGGTATTTAGCCACGGTTATTTGCCTTTAGCATATTCCGCTCGCTGTTTCACAGCCCGAGCTGAAAACCTAGCGAAAGACGATTGCGAAACCTGCTGTATCAAATACCCTACGGGTATCCAGGTCAGCAGCCAAGAAGGACAAGAAGTCTTTAACCTTAACGGCATTCAAACGCAATCAGGGTATTGTTATAACCTGATCAATGACTTACCAAGTATGCAAGGCCTAGTTGATGTGGTCCGATTAAGCCCTCTCGGTGTGAGTACACTTTCTGAGTTAGAGCATTTTCGCTCAAACGAGCACGGCGACAACCCTGAAAAACTTGAAAGCCGCCAATGCAATGGCTATTGGCATCAGCTAGCTGGCTTAGAAGTAAAAAACATTTAGCTCCCCAAAAAAGAAAAGCGAGGCCCAACCTCGCTTTTCTCTATCAGCCATTGTTAACAGGCTTGCACTGTTGGCTCAGCCGAAGTTTCATTAAGCAGCTTTTTCACATCTCGCCACAACATACTGATCACGACCAAACTCAATGCAATGTTAGACAATGGGAAAGCTAACCAAATGCCTGTCACGCCGAAAAGTTTCGGCATAATGAATAAGAATGGCAACTGGACCAGCATGTTGCCTAGTGTTACAAACATAGCTTTGCTGCCTTTGTTTACTGATTGATAGTACGCGGCCGCCACAACTAAAAAACCATCTAAGAACAACGCAAACATGTGTAAACGAATCCCGATCACAGTGCTATCAATCAACTGTTGGTCAGCATTATTAAACACCGCAACCAGTTCGTACGGGAAAAGGTTCATCAAAACAACGAACGCCACCCCACCAAGCACAGATGTCCCCATCGCGACCTTTAATAACTTTCTGATGTTCTCCTGATTACGTGCACCGTGGTTGAAGCTCACTAAAGGCTGCATACCATTCGCAATTCCTTCGGCTATCAGATAGTAAACCGTCACGATGTACCCCAAAATGGCGTACGCTCCGATCAACATTGCACTTCCGTATTGAGCAAATAACGCGTTGTGCAGTGCCACCATCACAGAGCCGTAGGCGTACATAAAGAAACTTGATGTACCTATCATGATAATCTTTGGTGCAGCATCAACCTGAACTTTGAAGTCGCGGATACGAAGGCGTAATGTTGCTTTTGAAGTAAAGAAGTAACCAATACCGAGCACAGTGACCACTAATTGTGCAAGTGCAGTGGCAATAGCGGCTCCGGTTAACTCCCACTCCAACCAAGCAATAAATACGTAGTCTAATACGATGTTAATAACGGCACCGATGACCATCAAAATCGTTGCTAAGTTCGGGCTGTCGTCATTGCGTAACAGAAACGGAACTGCGATAGAACCCAACGTGAATACGCACGCGACAATCAGAATATGCAAATATTGCAGCGCAAGTTCAAACACTCGCCCTTCCGCACCTTGCCAGCGAATAAATTCATCCGAAAACAAGAACAATATTGTAGCAACGACCGGCATCAATGCCGCTAACAACGTCAATCCGGTCGTTAGGATTCGCTTAGCGCCTTCATGATCGTTCTCTCCTTGCTTGATCGAAGTCAGCGCGCCAGTCCCCACCCCAATCATTATTCCTATACCGAGGATCGAACCGATAATAGGCCACGCAACATTGATCCCAGCTAATCCGTCAGCGCCAACATAACGGCCAATAAAAATGCCATCAACTATTTGATACAAACCGTTTACGAGCATTGCTGCGACGGTTGGAATCGTATATTTCCAAAACTGTCTATAAATTGAGTTTTGCATGACTGTCACCAGTAGTTAGCAAAGCTAACCATTTAATTAGCAAGACTAACTAAATGGTTAAATTAAATAAAAGAAAGATGAAACAACAAAAACTAAACCATACAGCTGAGGCCTTTGCTTTAGTTTAAAATGACTTATTACTCAATGCTTTATTCAATAAAGCTTGTAACTGTTCAGCTTCTTGCTGATTTAATTGTTGCATCATTTGGTCAGAGATATCTTTGTACACTACCTGCTCCAAAGACATTTTTTCTGCGACTTCTTCCGTAAGCAACACACGCTTAGCACGAGCATCCTCATTACATGCGATGCGTTTCACCAAACCCTTTTTTTCCAAACGCACAACCATTGTCGATGCGGAAGGCTTAGTCACTTGCAGCTCTTCTGCAAGATCGGTTATTCGCACACCCTCAGGGTAAACCTGAATCACACGTAAATAATCGAACTCATTAAAGCTTAGATGTGATAATGGATCTTCTTTGGCATAGACACGCCAAGCTTTGGCGCAAAAACGCTCTAAATCAATCAAGCTTTCTTCTAATGCCATAAAAGCCACCACCACTTAGTTAGCAAGACTAACTATTTTAAATGAGTCACTCATCAAGTTCAATCATAAAAAAAGCCGCTCTCATCGAGCGGCTCTAAATCATTCAATTTCCAGCTTCTTGGCAGCCTTTAACTTGGCCAATCTATCTTGCTGTAATTGATCGTAAATTTGCGCCAACTCCAAGAAAGAATAGCGATGCTCAACATAATCGTAAACGTTGAACGAAATCGCGAGCTTATAAAGTGAGATGGCACTTGCGATATCACCTTCAAGCTGATTACGCTTTCCAAGGTAGAAATACGTTTCCGTCAATCGTTCAGCTAGGCGATAGTTCTCTCTCGTTCCATCCATAATTGCTTTAAGCGCGTCTTCGTCCGAGACGTCTCGTAGCATGATGGCAACAAGAACCCATCCCCACTCTTCACTACGATCTCGTAAATAACGCTGTTGAAGATTGGCTTTTGCTTGCTCTGGATTTTGCTCAGCTTCGATGATGTACAGCCATAATGAACGAAAAGGATCCGTTGGCATTTCTTGATAATGCTTGGTCATATCTTCTAAAGCGAGATCGATTCTGCCACCATAATACAGTGCAATCGCACGGTTGCGCTCAGCATAGGTATTATCAGGAGCCAACTCTATGGTCGAGTCAAACGCTTCATATGCCGCATCAAACTCTCCTACTTGGGTAAAGTATACTCCCAAAAGATTGAAGATGTCCGGCTGAGCAGGATTCAACTGCAAAGACTGGTTAAAGTCCAAACGGGCAAGATCACGTAAACCAACGCTGTCGTAGTAGCTACCGCGCTCATAATGCATTTTAGCGCGCACTTCATCACTAAGGTCGGGACGTTGTAGCAACTGCGAGAGACGCGCGATTTGTACTTCTTGTTGAACACTAGGCTGAAGTGGCACCGCCATCGGTGGATATAACCACTTTTGTGCTGATTGTTGAGAAGTATTTGCACAACCGGTCAGCGCGATAGCAACACATAAAATTGCGGTTTGAAACCATTTCACTAATTGATACTCCTGTTTGGACCGCTCAAGATTTATTTCTCTTAATGCAATATAGGCGATAACCTCGTTTGAGGTTAATACATCGAAACAAACCAAAAAAGGGGAGCGAAAATGCTCCCCTTTTATAACATGCTTTCAGGCCCTTAATCTAATAAAAGGCTGAAAGTCTCATTTTGTCTTACTCGTCTTTAGCAGCTGGTGCTTCAGCAGCAGCTTCTTCAGCTGGCTTTTCTACCGCTTCTTTCATGCTTAGACGTACACGGCCTTGGCGGTCGATTTCAAGAACTTTAACTTGAACTTCTTGACCTTCAGCTAGGTAGTCAGACACTTTCTCTACGCGTTTTTCTGCGATTTGAGAAATGTGTACAAGACCATCTTTGCCTGGAAGAACCGTTACGAATGCACCGAAGTCTGCTAGACGTGCAACTTTACCTGTGTAGATACGGCCCACTTCAACTTCAGCAGTGATCTCTTCGATACGGCGGATAGCTTCTTTCGCAGCAGTGCCTTCAGTTGCCGCAATCTTGATAGTACCGTCGTCTTCGATTTCGATAGTTGTACCAGTCTCTTCAGTTAGAGCACGGATAACTGCACCACCTTTACCGATAACGTCTTTGATCTTCTCAGCGCTGATCTTCATCGTGTGAATACGCGGAGCAAATTCAGAGATGTCTTCACGAGCACCAGAGATTGCTTCATCCATTACAGATAGGATGTGCTTACGTGCGCCTTGAGCTTGGTTAAGCGCAATTTGCATGATTTCTTTAGTGATGCCTTCGATCTTGATGTCCATTTGAAGTGCAGTGATACCAGTGTTAGTACCTGCTACTTTAAAGTCCATGTCACCTAGGTGGTCTTCATCGCCAAGGATGTCAGAAAGTACAACGAAATCGTCACCTTCTTTAACAAGACCCATTGCGATACCAGCAACAGATGCTTTGATTGGCACACCTGCGTCCATAAGTGCAAGAGAAGTACCACATACTGAAGCCATTGAAGATGAACCGTTAGATTCAGTGATTTCCGATACAACACGTACTGTGTATGGGAACTCATCAACAGAAGGCATTACTGCAGCAATACCACGCTTCGCCAGTTTACCGTGGCCGATTTCACGACGCTTAGGAGAACCTACAAAACCAGTTTCACCTACACAGTATGGAGGGAAGTTGTAGTGCAGTAGGAAGTGATCTTTACGCTCACCAGTTAGCTCATCGATGATTTGAGCATCACGCTGAGTACCTAGCGTTGCAGTAACGATCGCCTGAGTTTCACCACGAGTGAATAGCGCGCTACCGTGAGTACGAGGAAGAACACCAGTACGTACATCTAGTGCACGAACCATGTCTTTTTCACGGCCATCGATACGAGGGTTACCTGCAATAATACGGCTACGTACTACTGTCTTCTCTAGATCATGGAAGATAGTGTGGATTTCTTTTGTGTCTGCTTCAGGATCTTCAGCAAGAAGAACTTCATTTACTTCCGCAGCGATCTCATGGATGCGGTCGTAACGAGCCATTTTCTCAGTAATTTGGTAAGCTTCAACAAGTTTAGCTTCTGCTAGATCAGCAATCTTATTTTTAAGCGCTGTGTTCTCTTCAGGAGCAACCCAATCCCAAGCAGGAGTTGCAACTTCTGCTTTGAATTCGTTGATAGCTTGAATAGCAACTTGTTGTTGGTCATGACCATAAACAACCGCCGCTAGCATTTCTTCTTCAGTTAGGTTGTCCGCTTCTGACTCAACCATCAGTACTGCTGACTCTGTACCTGCAACAACAAGGTCAAGCTTAGAAGTTTCTAGTTCAGTTTGGCTAGGGTTAAGTACAAGCTGACCATCGATATGACCAACACGCGCCGCACCGATAGGGCCGTTGAATGGAATGCCAGAGATAGCAAGAGCAGCAGAAGTACCGATCATTGTAACGATATCTGGCTGAACATCTGGGTTTACAGACATTACTGTCGCGATAACCTGAACTTCGTTTTTAAACGCGTCTGGGAATAGCGGACGGATTGGACGGTCGATTAGACGAGCTGTTAGCGTTTCGCCTTCAGAAGGACGACCTTCACGTTTGAAGAAGCCGCCTGGGATTTTACCCGCAGCGTAAGTACGCTCTTGGTAGTTAACCGTTAGTGGGAAGAAGTCTTGACCTGCAACGGCTTCTTTTTTACCTACAACAGATACGAATACAGACGTATCATCCATTGTGACCATAACTGCTGCTGTAGCTTGACGTGCAATAACGCCAGTTTCTAAAGTAACTGTGTGGTTACCGTACTGGAACGTTTTAACAACTGGTTTTTCGAACATTGTTATTCCTTGTTTCTAATCTTCCTTTAGTGCTTAAAGAAATCTTAGATGTGTTAATTGACACTCAAGGCATTACGAATCGCGACTAGTAAAAAGAAACTCGGAAGTTCCTTTTGAATAGTCGCGACCTTTTGGTCGACGTGGTTGACTGTAATGCTATGAGCTTTTGAGAAAACCTCTTACAAGGTTTAGCCGCCAGTATTATAACGGCATAAGTCTAATTTGGCTAAATTTAGGCAACAAAAAAGGGGCATAAAGCCCCTTTTTAGACAAACTGCTATGCAGTCGCTGATTAGCGACGTAGGCCTAGACGTTTGATTAGGTCTTGGTAGCGAGCTAGGTTTTTACCTTTTAGGTAATCTAGAAGCTTACGACGACGAGAAACCATGCGTAGAAGACCACGACGGCTGTGGTGATCGCCTTTGTGCGCTTTGAAGTGACCTTGTAGGTGGTTGATAGAAGCTGTAAGTAGAGCTACTTGAACTTCTGGTGAACCAGTGTCGCCTTCGCCTTGTGCGTATTCTGCAACGATTGCTGCTTTAGTTTCTGCATTCAGAGACATAATTCTCTCCTAATAAGAGTAGGTTTAAAGTTGTAGCAGCCAATCTCTGATTCAGCCGCTACGCGAAGCGCGGATTATAGGGAAATTTCCTATCTCGTGCAATATAAAAATACCGACACTCAGGTCGGTATTTTCAATCATTTACTTGGATGCAACGTCATCTCGGAACACGACCAATCGCTTAGGAGCGATTTTGCCATCTTCGTTCATTTCGCCAACGCCAATAAACAAGCGTTCTTCACCCATAGTAAGGCGAAGTGAGCCCTCTGTCGGAGCACCAAATACTTGAACGGGCTGCCCATGTTGGACCATATCCGCCAGTTCAGGCACCAAGTTGACTTCTGGTAAGTCTTCTACCGCTGTATCCATTGGCAAAAGCAGTGGGTCCAGTAGTTCTCGAGGCGCTCGTTCCTCGCGGTGAGCTTGCTCTAGCAACTCATTTAGTTGCTCAAGTGTTACCATATTCTCGTAAGGGTATTTAGCAACACCAGTACGACGAAGCATAGTTACGTGCGCACCACAACCTAACATTTCGCCCAGATCATCAACGATAGTACGAATATAGGTACCTTTAGAGCAGTGCACTTCCATCTCTACTTCATCGCCTTCAAAACGGTGAAGAACAATCTCATATACCGTGATCTTACGAGATTCACGCGGAACTTCGATGCCTTTACGAGCGTATTCATACAAGGGTTTACCTTGATACTTCAACGCAGAGAACATGGAAGGCACTTGATCAGATTCACCACGGAATTGATCGATGCACGCTTCTAGCTTGTCTAACGTAACATCGACTGGACGCGTCTCTACAACTTCACCATCCGAGTCAGACGTATTGGTACGTTCACCCAGCTTTGCGATCACACGGTAGCGTTTATCAGAATCAAGAAGAAACTGAGAAAATTTTGTCGCTTCACCCAAGCAAATTGGCAGCATGCCTGTCGCTAATGGGTCCAAGGCTCCAGTGTGGCCTGCTTTCTCAGCAAAGTAGATTCGCTTTACTTTTTGCAGTGCATCATTGGAAGAGATACCTGTTGGTTTGTCCAACAGTATAACGCCATTAATTGGACGACCTTTACGACGACGAGCCATTATTCTTCGTCCTCACGACCAGAATCTTTTTGCTTTTGTTTGTCTGAACTAACGACTTCAGACACTAGGTTAGACATACGCATACCTTCAACAAGCGTATTGTCATAGTGGAAGCGGATTTCTGGCGTTAAACGTAGACGAATACGCTTACCTAACATCATGCGAATGTGCACTTCGTGCTCACGTAGCGCTGCTAGACATGATTCAGGTGTTTGCTCACCCACACATAGGAAGGTCACAAATACTTTTGCGTAAGCTAGGTCACGAGAGACTTCTACGTCTGAGATCGTCACCATGCCAAGGCGAGAGTCACGAACTTCACGTTGAAGGATCATCGCTAGTTCTTTTTGCAGCTGCTGTGCAACGCGCTGCGTGCGGCTAAATTCTTTTGACATATCTTTACTCTTATATAGAAAGAATGGGGGGTTGGTCAAAGCCAGCCCCCCATGGTGTATTCAACAACCAATTACTACTTATCTTTCAAAGACAATATTAGTAATTTTAGTCAATTAGTCTAGAGTACGTTTAATTTCAACGATTTCGAAGACTTCGATTTGGTCACCAACGCGAACATCATTGTAGTTCTTAACGCCGATACCACATTCGTAGCCATTCTTAACTTCTTGAACGTCATCTTTGAAACGACGCAGTGACTCTAGTTCACCTTCGTAAATAACAACGTTATCACGTAGTACACGGATTGGGTTGTTACGCTTGATCACACCTTCTGTAACCATACAACCAGCGATAGCGCCCAGTTTCGGTGACTTAAACACGTCACGAACTTCAGCAAGACCAATGATCTCTTGCTTGAATTCTGGAGCAAGCATACCGCCCATTGCTTGTTTCACTTCGTCAATCAATTGGTAAATGATTGAGTAGTAACGTAAGTCAACAGCTGCGGCTTCAACAGCACGACGAGCAGAAGCATCTGCACGAACGTTAAAGCCAAGGATGATTGCGTTTGAAGCTTCCGCTAGTACTACGTCAGTTTCCGTAATACCACCAACACCAGAACCAACGATGTTCACTTTAACTTCGTCAGTAGATAGCTTAACTAGTGAGTCTGCGATTGCTTCTACAGAACCTTGAACGTCTGCTTTAAGTACAACGTTAAGTTCAGCAACTTCACCAGCAGTCATGTTAGAGAACATGTTCTCTAGTTTAGATTTCTGCTGACGAGCAAGTTTCACTTCACGGAACTTACCAGCACGGTAGTTAGCTACTTCACGCGCTTTACGCTCGTCACGAACTACTGTTGCTTCATCACCTGAAGATGGTACACCTGAAAGACCTAGGATCTCTACAGGGATAGATGGGCCAGCCGAAGTAATTTCTTTACCTAGCTCATCACGCATTGCACGAACACGGCCGTATTCTTGACCACAAAGAACGATGTCGCCTTTGTTTAGTGTACCTGATTGAACAAGTACTGTTGCAACTGGACCACGACCTTTATCTAGGCGAGATTCAACAACAACACCAGATGCCATGCCTTCAGCTACAGCTGTAAGTTCAAGAACTTCAGACTGAAGAAGGATTGCTTCTAGAAGACCATCGATGTTTGTACCCTGTTTAGCAGAGATGTGAACGAACATGTTCTCACCGCCCCACTCTTCAGGAATAACGTCGTATTGAGCAAGCTCGTTCTTAACGTTATCTGGGTTCGCGTCTTCTTTATCGATCTTGTTCACAGCAACAATTAGAGGAACGCCTGCCGCTTTCGCGTGCTGAATCGCTTCTACTGTTTGTGGCATTACGCCATCGTCTGCTGCAACTACAAGAACAACGATATCTGTCGCTTGAGCACCACGAGCACGCATTGCAGTAAACGCTGCGTGTCCAGGAGTATCAAGGAACGTGATCATGCCGTTGTCTGTTTCAACGTGGTACGCACCAATGTGCTGAGTAATACCACCCGCTTCGCCAGAAGCAACGTGTGTGCGACGGATGTAGTCAAGTGTTGACGTTTTACCGTGGTCAACGTGACCCATGATAGTAACAACTGGAGCACGTGGAACTGCTTCCGCGTTAGTGTCACGGTCAGATAGTACCGCTTCTTCCAGTTCGTTCTCTTTACGAAGAACTACTTTATGGCCCATTTCTTCAGCAACAAGTTGTGCTGTTTCTTGGTCGATCACTTGGTTGATAGTCGCCATAGCGCCCATCTTCATCATTACTTTGATAACTTCTGTCGCTTTAACCGACATCTTGTTAGCAAGTTCTGATAGAACGATCGTTTCGCCAATTACAACGTCTTGCTTAGCAACCGTTGCTGACTTATCAAACCCGTGCTGCATTGAAGTCGGCTTAGCAAGTTTGCCCTTACGACCTCTACCGCCACGTTGGTTGTTACGGCCACCGCGAGCTTGGTCGTCTTTACCCGAAGCTGCTTTTTTCTTCTTACGACGACCGCCTTCTACTTTGCGATCTGCTTCATCTTCGGCTTCACGTGCGTATTGTGAAGTCGTTACATGGTAATCTGTATCTTCCATATCACCCTTTTTCTCTTCTGCAGCAGACCAACGCTCTTTATTCTTTTCAGCCAATTCGCGAGCTTCTTCAAGCTTGCGCTGACTTTCCTCTTCAGCCTTACGCTTAGCTTCTTCTTCCTGACGACGTTTAAGCTCGTCGGCCTCTTTTCGCGCTGCTTCTTGCTTAATTTTCTCTTCAGCATCACGCTTTGCTTTTTCTTCAGCATTACGTTGTGCATTCGTATCTACGTCTCGCTTCGCTTTTTCTTCAGCTTCACGTTTCGCTTTTTCTTCCGCTTCACGTTTTGCAGCTTCTTCAGCTTCACGTTTTGCAGCTTCTTCAGCTTCACGTTTTGCAGCTTCTTCTGCTGCACGTTTTGCTGCTTCTTCTGCTTCACGTTGTGCTGCTTCTTCAGCTTCACGTTTCGCTTCATCTTCAATTGTGCTGCGCTTCACGTATGTACGTTTTTTGCGCACCTCAACCTGAACATTCTTACTCTTACCACCACCCGCGTTCACACTAAGTGTACTACGAGTTTTACGCTGAAGCGTAAGGCGAGTCGGCTCTGAATCACCTGATTTATCACCGTGTTCTTTCTTTAAATGAGAGAGAAGCTTCTGCTTCTCTTCATCAGTAACATTGTCAGAGCTCGCCTTTTTAATGCCAGCGTCAGCAAGTTGTTCAATCAAGCGGTCGACTGGCGTACCAATCTCATCACTCAGTGCTTTAACTGTTAATTGTGTCATGCCGCTTCCTCCTTGCCGAAAATTATGCTTCTTCGCCGAACCAACAGATGTTACGTGCGGCCATAATTAGCTCACCTGCACGTTCTTCGGTCAGGCCTTCGATACCTTCTAAATCGTCAATACCTTGGTCAGCAAGATCTTCCAGTGTCGCTACACCTTTCGCTGCCAATTTAAATGCCATCTCACGCTCAAGACCTTCAAGTGCAAGTAGGTCCTCAGCTGGTTCTAGACCTTCAAAAGACTCTTCTTGTGCTAGTGCGATCGTCGTTAGTGCATCTTTTGCACGTCCACGAAGCTCTTCGATTAGTTCTTCATTCAAACCATCGATTTCTAGTAGCTCGTTAACTGGCACGTATGCGATTTCTTCTAGCGTTGAGAAACCTTCTTCAACAAGAAGTTGAGCGAAGTCTTCTTCAATATCTAGGTACTTCATGAAGTTTTCAATAGATGCTTGTGATTCTTCAGCGTGTTTCTTCTGAAGATCAGCAACTGTCATAACATTCAGTTCCCAACCTGTTAGTTGAGATGCTAGACGCACGTTTTGACCGTTACGACCAATAGCTTGCGCTAGGTTGTCAGCTTCAACTGCGATGTCCATTGAGTGTGCATCCTCATCAACGATGATAGAAGCAACATCAGCTGGCGCCATTGCGTTGATAACGAATTGAGCTGGGTTATCATCCCAAAGAACGATATCGATACGCTCACCACCAAGTTCGCCAGAAACAGCTTGTACACGTGCACCACGCATACCAACACACGCACCTACAGGGTCGATACGTTTGTCATTTGTTTTGACAGCGATCTTAGCGCGAGAACCAGGATCACGTGCTGCGCCTTTCAACTCGATAATATCTTCTGCGATTTCAGGCACTTCAACACGGAACAGTTCTGCCAACATTTCTGGCTTAGAACGAGTGATGAACAATTGGAAACCACGTGCTTCAGGCGCGACTTTGTAAAGAAGGCCACGTACGCGGTCGCCTGGACGGAAGTTTTCACGAGGAAGTTGGTCATCACGCAGGATTACCGCTTCAGCGTTATTACCAAGATCAAGCACGATTGTGTCACGGTTTACTTTTTTCACGACACCAGTGATTAGATCACCTTCATTGTCGATGAACTGTTCAACGATTTGTGCGCGCTCAGCTTCACGAACTTTTTGTACGATAACTTGCTTAGCAGTTTGAGTCGTAATACGGTCAAACGTTACTGATTCGATTTCGTCTTCTACGTAGTCGCCAAGCTCGATTGAATCATCTTCGTATTGCGCTGCTTCTAGTGAGATCTCTTTTGTAGGGTTCTCAACGTCATCAACAACTAACCAACGGCGGTAAGTTACAAATTCACCGGTTTTACGGTCAATGGCAACACGTACGTCGATTTCGATTTCGTATTTTTTCTTTGTAGAAGTTGCTAGAGCAATCTCAAGAGCCTCAAAGATACGCTCACGAGGTACCGCTTTTTCGTTCGATACCGCTTCTGCTACCGCTAAAATTTCTTTACTCATTGTATTTAGCCTCTAAGCTTAAACTTTTTTAGGGAACTAAAATTTAGGGATCAGGTTAGCTTTGGAAATGTTACTTAGAGCAAACTCTTCTTGCTGACCGTCTACAGTAATTGTCACTGTTTCGCCATCAACACCGTGGATAATACCTTTCCACTTACGACGGTTTGCTACAGCCATTTTCAATACGATGCTGACCTCGTGACCAATAAATTGCTCGTAATGTGCTGCTTTAAAAAGTGGTCTTTCTAAACCTGGAGAAGACACTTCTAGGCTGTAAGCAACAGAAATTGGATCTTCAACGTCTAAAACTGCACTAACTTGGTGGCTAACTTCTGCACAGTCGTCTACGTTAATACCATTTTCATGGTCAATGTAGATACGTAACGTTGAGTGCGCGCCTGCACGAATGAATTCTAATCCAACTAACTCATAACCTGATGCCGCTACTGGCGCGTCAAGCATTTCAGTAAGTTGTCTTTCTAAACCAGTCATTTAACCACTCCAGAAACAAAAAAAGGGCTCAGAGCCCAATCAAAAAACCAAGCAGTATCTGAGCTATTTCAAAAAGCTCAGATAACAAAAAACCCCGATAGTCGGGGTTTTATGCTGCTGGACCCTGATACGTTAAGAATAGCCAACAATTGCTTTTCTTAACTCGTAGTGTGGTTAGCACTACGCAAACTTGCCAATCTACGATTTCCTTTTAAAGAAAGAGATTGGTTGCGGGGGCCGGATTTGAACCGACGACCTTCGGGTTATGAGCCCGACGAGCTACCAAGCTGCTCCACCCCGCGTCCGACTTGCTGAGCATTATACTCGCAAACAAGTGATTTACAAGTTTGTAAATACATGGTGCCGAGAGAGGGACTCGAACCCTCACACCTAAGGCACTAGCACCTCATGCTAGCGTGTCTACCAATTTCACCATCTCGGCATCAAAACCTTACAGCTTATTGAGGAATTTCATCACCCGCAGGGGCAGGAACTTCACTCGCTGCATCCTTAACTTGTTCGACAACTGGTTGACCTAACGTTGGGTCTACCCATTGTGATTCAGTCTGGTGCGTAGACATACGACCAAGTAACAAGCTAACGATAAAGAATACGGTTGCTAAAATAGCAGTTGTTCGGGTTAAGAAATTACCTGAGCCGCCAGCACCAAACACTGTGTTTGAAGCACCAGCACCGAACGAGGCTCCCATATCTGCGCCTTTACCTTGTTGAATCAACACAAGGCCAATCACACCAAGCGCTGCCAACAGGTAAATCACAAGTAGAACTGAAAACATTTTTTCCACCTATGTTCCAAATTGTTGAGCCAGCGCCGTTCAAAAGAACAAATCATAATGAACAAGGCTAGCGACCTCCTAACGGGAGGCGGAGCAATACTAGCGAAAGCCAGTAACGCTGACAAGGGAAAATTAGTAAAAAATCAATGCCAATGCGTTAAGCGCTCAAAAAAAGGGCAAAAGATGCCCTTTTCATTCAAGACATGCTTTAACGCAATGATTAACAACTTGCTTTAACAGCCTCAGCGATTTTCAATGCTGAGTGTTGAACTAGTTCACCATCTTCGCCTTCCACCATAACGCGGATCAAAGGCTCAGTGCCAGACTTACGCAGCAGTACACGCCCTTTATCACCAAGTGTCGCCTCTACTTCAGCGACAGCGTTTAATACAGCTGTAGCTTCAAGAGGGTTACTTTCTCCTGAGAAACGGACATTTTCTAAAACCTGAGGATATAATGTCATTCCTTGCGATAGTTCATATAAAGACATATCGCTGCCAATTACAGAAGCAAGTACTTGAAGTGCAGCAACAATCGCATCGCCGGTTGTGACTTTATCTAATAAGATCACATGGCCTGAGTTTTCAGCACCAATTTTCCAACCTTTTTCTAGCAGTTGCTCCATGACATAACGGTCACCAACAGCAGCACGTACAAACGGAATGCCTAGCTGCTTTAAACCATTTTCCATACCCAAGTTAGTCATTAGTGTACCAACAACACCACCCTTTAGCTCACCACGACGAAGTGCATCACGAGCGATGATATAAGCAATTTGGTCACCATCAACTTTGTTACCTAGGTGGTCGACCATAATGATGCGGTCACCATCACCATCAAATGCGAGACCAAGATGCGCTTGCTCTTCAACAACACGCTGTTGAAGAGCTCGTACGTCTGTTGCGCCCACTTTTTCATTAATGTTGATGCCGTTAGGCTCTACGCCCATAGCGATAACTTCTGCCCCAAGTTCTTTGAAAACATTTGGAGCGATGTGGTACGTTGCACCGTGCGCACAGTCTACTACGATCTTAAAGTTCGCAAGGCTCAACTCAGATGGGAAAGTACTCTTACAGAATTCGATGTAACGACCAGCTGCATCATTTAGGCGGGTTGCTTTACCAAGCTCAGCAGACTCCACACATTCAATTTCTTTATCTAACTCAGCTTCGATCGCCAATTCGATATCGTCAGGTAGCTTAGTACCCTCAGAAGAAAAGAATTTAATGCCGTTGTCGTAATATGGGTTATGTGATGCAGAAATCACAATACCAGCCTCGGCACGGAAAGTCTGAGTTAAATATGCCACAGCTGGAGTTGGCATGGGACCAGTAAATGTTGCTTTAAGTCCCGCAGCTGCAAGGCCAGCCTCTAGTGCAGATTCAAGCATATAACCTGAAATACGTGTATCTTTACCTATGATAACTTTCTTTGTGCCTTGTTTCGCTAGTACACGACCAGCAGCCCAGCCAAGCTTAAGTACGAAGTCTGGAGTGATTGGGTATTGTCCTACTTTACCGCGCACACCGTCAGTACCAAAGTAACGTCTTTCATTCGACATAAACTTTCCTTTATTATTTTTAAATATTGTTTTTCGTCATCTCAACAACTTTCATCGCTTCGATTGTCTCTTCAAAGTCATGCACGCGAATGATCTGCGCGCCTTTCATCGCGGCAATCGTAGCACAAACGACACTTGCGTTCGTACACTCTGCCGCTGGCTTGTCTAACAGTTTGAAGATCATGGATTTACGAGACATGCCAGCCAAAATAGGCAGGCCGAATTCATGAAACTTTTCAAGATGAGCAAGCATATGATAATTGTGTTCGATTGTTTTGCCAAAGCCAAACCCAGGATCGAGAATCAGTTGAGATTTATCAATCCCTGCTGCTTCACACGCCGCGATACGTTCTTCTAGAAAAGCCGACACGTCCCCCATTAAATCATCATAATGAGGGTCAACTTGCATGGTCCTAGGCTGACCTTTCATATGCATCAGACAAATTGGAAGGTTTGCTTCTGCTGCGACTTCCAGAGCACCTGGCTCTTGCAGCGAGCGGATGTCATTGATCAAATCAGCCCCAGCATCAATTGCTTGACGCATCACTTCTGCTTTACTGGTGTCAACGGAAATCCATACATCATATTTTTCACGAATGGCTTTGATTACTGGGACAACACGCCTAAGCTCTTCTTCCAAAGACACATCCGGTGCACCAGGTCTTGTTGATTCACCACCAACATCAACAATACTTACACCAGCCTTTATCATTTTATCAACTTGAGCAAGAGCAAGTTCAATTGAGTTGTATTTACCGCCATCCGAAAAGGAATCCGGTGTCACATTTAGAATGGCCATGACATGTGGACGCGAAAGGTCCAAAGATTTGTTATTTGCTGTAATCATCATCATAAACACAAAAACCCCGAGATAACTCGGGGTTTAATATTATCGATACTCTTTATTCAGAGTCTTTCTTTTCAGGCGCTTCGTTAGAAGTTGTTTCAGAAGAGCTAGGCTGTTCTGCATCTTTCGCAGTCTCCGTTGCTTCTTCTTTAACTTCTTGCTTTGCTTGAGGCTTGTCGCTGTCTTCTGGTTTGCTTGCTGAGTTATCACTCCAGCCCGCAGGCTCACGAATTTCAGCTTTGCGCTCCATTAAGTCATCAATCTGGCGAGCATCAATGGTTTCATACTTCATCAGCGCATCTTTCATCGCATGCATGATATCCATGTTCTCTTGAAGAATCTTCTTCGCACGATCGTAGTTGCGGTCAATGATCTGACGAACTTCGTCATCAATCAACTTCGCTGTATCGTCAGACACATGTTTAGTCTGAGTTACACTACGCCCTAAGAACACTTCGCCTTCATCTTCTGCATACAGCAGAGGGCCAAGCTTTTCAGAGAAACCCCATTGAGTAACCATCTTACGAGCAATATCTGTTGCGCGCTCGATATCATTAGAAGCACCGGTTGATACTTTGTCAGCACCGTAGATAAGTTCTTCTGCTAAACGACCACCGTACAAGCTAGAAATCATTGATTCTAGGTGTTGGCGAGACATACTCACGCGGTCCTGCTCTGGAAGGTACATTGTTACACCCAACGCACGACCACGTGGAATGATAGACACTTTGTACACTGGATCGTGTTCAGGAACCAAGCGACCAACAATCGCGTGACCCGCTTCGTGGTATGCGGTTGACTCTTTCACTTCCTCAGACATCACCATTGAACGGCGCTCAGCACCCATCATGATTTTGTCTTTCGCCAGTTCAAACTCAACCATAGAAACGTTGCGCTTGTTACCGCGCGCAGCAAACAGGGCTGCTTCGTTAACTAAGTTTGCTAGGTCAGCACCAGAGAAGCCTGGAGTACCACGTGCGATGAGAGAAGGCTCTACATCACCCGCTAGAGGGACCTTACGCATGTGAACTTTTAGGATCTGTTCACGGCCACGTACATCTGGAAGACCAACTACCACTTGACGGTCAAAACGACCAGGACGCAGTAGCGCAGGGTCTAGCACGTCCGGACGGTTAGTCGCAGCGATAACGATAATACCTTCGTTACCTTCGAAACCATCCATCTCAACGAGCATTTGGTTTAGTGTTTGTTCACGTTCATCATGACCACCACCAACACCTGCGCCACGTTGACGACCTACCGCATCGATCTCATCGATAAAGATGATACAAGGTGCAGCTTTCTTTGCTTGTTCAAACATGTCACGCACACGAGATGCACCAACACCAACGAACATTTCTACGAAATCAGAACCAGAGATAGTAAAGAATGGTACTTTCGCCTCACCGGCAATGGCTTTCGCTAGAAGCGTTTTACCCGTACCAGGAGGACCAACCATTAGAACACCCGTTGGAATCTTACCGCCCAGTTTTTGGAAGCGGCTTGGATCGCGTAGGTAGTCCACCAGCTCTTTCACGTCTTCTTTTGCTTCGTCACAACCAGCAACGTCAGCAAAAGTTGTCTTGATTTGTTCTTCGCTCATCATTCGAGCTTTGCTCTTACCAAAAGACATGGCGCCTTTACCACCGCCGCCTTGCATTTGACGCATGAAGAAAATCCATACACCAATTAGTAAGATCATTGGGAACCAAGAGATGAAGATAGTACCAAGCAAGCTTTGCTCTTCTGGAGGCGTGCCTTGTACTTTCACGTTTTGGTTAATTAGGTCATCTAGAAGCTTTTGGTCATACACTGGCATGTAAGTGACCATTTTGGCACCGCCGCCACGACGAACAAAGCTAATTTCACCGTCTTTAAAAGTTGCTTCTTGAATCTGGCCTTGGCCAACTTCCTGTACAAACGTGGTGTAATCCACGGTTCTGCCATTGCTTTCTCCAGGGCCAAAGCTCTGGAATACCGACATCAATACGACGGCGATAACAAGCCACAGAATTAAATTTTTTGCCATGTCACTCAAGGTGTAAGCCTCTCGATAACTAATTGTAATTAAAGGTAGGGTACTACAGTTCATTAACTGTAGCTATAGTGTTAACACGCTCTCAAGAGAGCAAAATGGTTAACCTTTGTAACCAGTGGCTACGACGAAGACCTCTCGAGAGCGAGCTCGCGATGAGTCTGGTTTTCTAATTTTTACGGCTTTAAACATGTCTCGGACTTCTTTCACATACTGATCGAAGCCTTCCCCTTGGAAAACCTTTACGACAAAGCTACCATTAGGCGCTAGAACTTGTCGACACATATCTAAAGCTAATTCAACTAAATACATAGCGCGAGGTTGATCAACAGAATTGTTTCCCGCGATGTTAGGCGCCATATCAGACATTACTACGTCTACCATGGAAGGTTGGATCCTTTCTAGCAAAGCTTCCAATACTGCATCATCACGAAAGTCGCCTTGTAAAAAGCTAACGCCAGCAATCGGGTCCATAGGAAGCAAGTCACACGCGATGATCTGACCACTGTCCCCTACTATCTTAGCAGCATATTGAGACCATCCGCCCGGCGCAGCCCCCAAGTCGACGACTGTCATTCCAGGCTTTAACAATTTATCTTTCGTTTGAATCTCATCGATCTTGAAATAAGCACGTGAGCGGTAGCCTTTTTTTCGGGCTTCATTCGCGTATTTATCATCAAAGTGTTCTTTCAACCAACGACCAGAACTAGCCGAATGTTTTTGTTTACTCATTTTAATCCCAACAAGGCACAAATTGGAGCTATTGTTTTAATAGGCGCTACCTATTACTCAATAAATTATAGTCTTCAGCAATAGATGGCGTTAAAATAGCTTTTTTCAACCCTTATTTTAAAGAAAATTGGCCGCGTAATGAACCTAAGCACCAAACAAAAGCAGCACCTTAAAGGCCTAGCTCACAGTTTAAAACCTGTTGTGCTAATGGGCGCAAATGGACTTACAGAAGCCGTGCTAGCAGAAATTGAAATCGCTCTTAACCATCACGAACTTATCAAAGTAAAAGTTGCTTCGGAAGATCGTGAAACAAAACAGCTAATCATCGACGCTATCGTACGTGAGACGGGCGCTGAAAAAGTTCAGACTATTGGTAAAGTGCTAGTGCTATACCGCCAGTCTGAAGAGCGTAAAATCGAAATCCCTCGTAAGTAACTCTACTTACGTTGCTGAAGAAAAAAGGTCGCCTGAGGCGACCTTTTTGCGTTTTATCAGGGCAGTAATGCTACTCCAAACGACCTAGATATATTCTACTCGGTCAATTTCGAAGTCTTTCGCGCCACCCGGAGTTTGAATAGCAACTTCATCGCCTTCCATCTTGCCAATCAGGCCACGAGCAATAGGTGAGCTCACTGAAATGCGACCTGCTTTGATATCGGCTTCGTCATCACCAACGATTTGGTACGTTTTTTCTTCTTCGGTGTCGATATCAATCAAGGTTACGGTTGAACCAAAAATAACTTTACCCGTGTTCTCCATCTTCGTTACATCAATAACTTGAGCAACTGACAGTTTGTATTCAATGTCACGGATTTGTGCTTCACAAATGCCCTGCTCTTCACGAGCGGCGTGATATTCAGCATTCTCTTTTAAATCACCTAGCTCACGAGCTTCAGCAATTGCCTCTGAGATCTGAGGACGTAGTTTAAGTAGACGATCGAGTTCTGCACGTAGCTTTTGCTCGCCACGTAGTGTCATTGGAACTTTTTCCATTTTATAACCTCAAGCCCAAATGGGTCTTTGGACAAAAAAAGCCCACCCTGTCATAGGACTGGGTAGTGCGCTTAAAGATGTATTTCGTTTAGTGTAAACAAACTCCCGGACGAAATCATCTTAATTCGAAAGACAGCAAGACTATGCCTTTTCGGCATAATGATATAACTCACTTTTAGAGCGGTTCTAGGGCGAATCACCTTCTCAATTTATTGAAAAACAACACTGTTCATTACACCAAAAACCTCAAAAAAGATAAAAACTAATCAATGTCAGGCCAATGTCATTGCCAATAATTTCAATCAAAAACAGTAACTTAAATAAAAACAACGCACAATTGAACAGTGTTCATCAGTGGGATTTATATCATTTTACTAACTCATACGGAAACTTTAGCAGTAAAACATGTCCAGCGAGTTGTTAGATCAATGGCTTACAAGTGCGAACTATATCGCTCAATTAGCCAATTTTGGACCAACAACTTGTGAGAGATCACCTCTCCCCCATACAACAATGATTATGGACAGCTAACTAGGACAAATAAGATGAAAAAGACTCTAATTGCTCTTTCTGTATCTGCAGCAGCTATGGCAACTGGCGTAAACGCAGCTGAACTTTACAACCAAGACGGTACTTCTCTAGAAATGGGCGGCCGTGCTGAAGCACGTCTATCTATGAAAGATGGCGACGCTCAAGACAAATCTCGCATCCGTCTAAACTTCCTTGGTAAACAAGAAATCAATGACAACCTATACGGTGTTGGTTTCTGGGAAGGTGAATTTGAGACTGCTCAAAACGGTACTGTAGACGGCGACGACAAGAGCGATCTAGAAACTCGTCTTGCTTACGCTGGTCTTGGCGGTGCTTACGGTGAGTTCGCATACGGTAAAACTGAAGGTGCACTAGGCGTTATCACTGACTTCACAGATATCATGGCTTACCACGGTAACTCTGCAGCAGACAAACTAGCTGTATCAGACCGTACAGACAACATGATGGCTTACAAAGGCCAGTTTGAAAACCTAAGCGTAAAAGCAAGCTACCGCTTCGCTGATCGTATGGAAAACAAAAACACTGGTGAGTACTACGACAACAAACAAGACGGTTACTCTCTATCTGCAATCTACGCTCTAGCTGACACTGGTCTTGAGCTAGGTGCTGGTTACGCAGATCAAGACAAAGCTAACGAGTACATGCTAGCTGCATCTTACACAATGTCTGATCTTTACTTCGCTGGTGTATTCACTGACGGCGAGAAAATGGAAGATTCAAACAACAGTAACACAGTTGATTACACTGGTTACGAGCTAGCGGGTGCTTACACTCTAGGCCAAACAGTATTTACAACATCATACAACAATGCAGAAACTAACAACGAAACTTCTGCAAACAACTTCGCTGTTGATGCTTCTTACTACTTCAAGCCTAACTTCCGTGGTTACATTTCTTACAACTTCAACCTGATTGATGCAGGTGACAAGTTTGGTTCAACTGACACTAGCAAAACAGTTGCAACTAAGATCGATGCTGAAGACGAGCTAGCTCTAGGTCTACGTTACGACTTCTAATTCCGGTCTTTGACTAGAATATCGAATGCCCGCTTTAAGCGGGCATTTTTTATACTTCATTTTAAGCAGCGCGCCTTTCTCTCGTGTCTCATTCATGAAGACATTTGAAGCATTTATTTAGTTACCTAGCATATTGAAAGGACTTGCGTATACTCAATCACATAACTCACCTTAGAAAGTATCATTATGCGTTTACGTTGGCCCTTACTCATATTCTCTTCATTACTTTCTGCTTTTTCACAAGCGTACCCTCATCAAGAGGTGTTGCCTGAAGGCGCCCGCATCAGTTTAGTTGCGGAAAAACTCAGTGAAAATGCTGAGCTTGACGGTGTTCATCCTACCGAACAACTGTTCCCACCAGCGAGTACATTAAAAATCGTCACCGCATTAGCCGCAAAGCTAGAACTGGGTGATAATTTCCGGTTTCGAACCAAGCTGGAAACGTCGAACTCAGATGCAGTGATTTACTTTGTCGGCGACCCAACACTCCAAACCAACGACTTAAAATCACTTCTCACTCTAGCTAAGAAAAATGGCTTAAAACGGATTAACGGTGACCTATGGCTCGATAACAGCGCATTCACTGGTTATAACCGTGCGGTGGGCTGGCCGTGGGATATCTTGGGAGTTTGCTACAGCGCTCCGGCATCGACCATCACACTCAATAACAACTGTGTACAAGCCTCTATCTATACACAAAAAGATGGTGGAACGCGGGTCTACGTACCAGAGCATCAACCTATTCGTGTCACAAGTACCGTAGAAACAGTTTCTAAAACCATTAAGAAAAGTCGTCATTGTGACTTAGGTTTAGTTGCAAATCCCGATAACAACTACAAGCTAACAGGGTGCTTGGTTGAAAGAGACAAACCATTGCCACTGAAATTTGCGGTTCAAGACCCTGAGCGTTACACCAGTCAAAGGTTGGCGACTTTGCTCAAGGAGCTCAACATTGGGGTATCAGGAAAGATTAGGGTCGGTACGGCGCCAGAAAAGCAGCGAAAGCTCATCGCAATGCATCAATCAAAGGCCTTACCAGACATTCTTGAAGATATGCTCAAAAACTCTGACAACTTGATTGCCGACACATTAACCAAAACACTTGGTGCTAAATTTTTCGTTCAGCCAGGCAGTTTTACTAACGGTACAGAAGCGATCAAGCAGATCATTTTCGCCAACACTGGTATTGATATTCGTAATGCGCGCCTAGAAGACGGCTCAGGACTTTCGCGAAATAACCGGATCTCCGCGACCAAGATGGCTGAAATGCTGCGCTATATTTGGAAGCATGAAAACGAACTCAAATTGATTGCCATCATGCCGAAATCAGGTGAATCCGGCACATTAAAGTACCGACAAAGTATGCGAAAACTTCCAATTAAAGGACAGCTGATCGCGAAAAGTGGCTCTATCTACGGGACTTACAATATGGCTGGATATGGCTTGGATAAAAATGGTCAACCTAACACCATTTTTGTTCAGTTTGTTTCAGACTACTTCCCAGAAAAACGGGACGACAACACACCTGTCATCGCCCCGATTACACATTTTGAGCAGCTTTTTTACAATGACATTGTGAACTTTAGTCAGGCAATACCTAAGAAATAGTTCACCACGTTAAAGTAAATCCACATTCCTGAAATATCGACGATAGACGCAAGAACTGGACTCACCAATACGGCTGGGTCCAACTTGCAAGCTCGTGCAATAATTGGCAACAGCCCGCCCAATGTTGTAGAAATGGTGACTTGAATGAACAGCGCAACTGCTATTGCCAGTGCGATATCGGTCAGTTCAAAGCCTCCTGTTGATTGTCCTGCACTAAATAACATAATGCGTCCAATCATCACGATAGCAATCGCTAGCGCAATAAATAGAGCGACTCGGCTCTCTTTCCACAAAACTTCTAACCATTGGCGTTTTTTTAACTCTCCAGTAGCAAGAGCACGAATCACCAAAGTTGCTGCTTGTGTTCCTGTGTTACCACCAGCAGCTGCAATCACTGGCATGTACACTGCAAGTAAAACAAGCTGACTAAGGGTGTCCTCATACTGAGCGATGATCAAGCCTGACACTATCCCTAAAAGAGCCAGCGCAATGATCCATCCAATACGCTGTTTTACATGCCCTAAAACACTAGTTGATAAATAACCATCGGGTGTATCAACTTCAGACATATGCAGACCCAGTTGGTGAGCATAATGACGTGCGCGTTTGTCATGACCTGCTTGCTCAAGTTGAGCAATAAGACTATTCACATAGCCGACAGAGCAATGCTGTAAAATACCTACAGCCTCATCAATCGGCATAACCGTAAGCAAATGGACTTGTTGCTCTTGCTCGTACTGCAAGAATGCATTGCGAGCAGCACCAATTTCTACTTCAGAAAAGTTTGGTGTTGTTTCAATAAAAGTGTTGTTCATTACCGTCATGGCGAATCTCCCGATTGGCATTGGTAACGACCATCGACAAAGCATGAAAAGCCACTCTTGCACGCTAAAAGTCAGACAACAATTAAGATGCACAGAGAAAACCAATGCGAATGCACTGTCTATTCAGAATGTATGAAGGAAATAACGAGAAGAAAATTAGAAAAGATGCCTCACCACTTAGGTAAGGCGGAGATCGCCAATACCGAAGCGGGCTATTTCGCTCCCTTAATCTTACTCACCCAACGACTGGGAGGATGGTCGGTATTGTTCATGTAAATCTCCAATAGCGCTGCCATTATTGGCAGCGCTAGTATAGTAGCAAAGTTCATCAGGTATGGAAGTTTTACTTTGCCGTTTTTGCTAAATTTTCATACAAAAAAAGCGCCCTTCGGACGCTTTCATTTGCAGTCATTATGAATTACTGAATAGTAATACGAGCAAATTTACGTTTGCCTACTTGGAACACGTAAGTACCCGCTTCTGGAGCAAATTTGCTGTCCGCAATTTTTTCACCATCAATCTTCACAGCGCCCTGCTTAACCATGCGCATCGCATCTGACGATGATGGACATAAGCCTGCTTCTTTCAACAGATTACTCACTGGGCGACCTGCGTCAAAGTCAAACTCTGGCATTTCATCAGGAATTTGGTTCTTCGCAAAACGGTTTACGAATTCTTGCTCTGCTGCATCGGCATCGGCTTCACTGTGGAAACGAGCAATAATTTCTTTTGCTAGCAATACTTTGATGTCACGAGGGTTTTTGCCCGCTTCTACATCAGCTTTGAATTGAGCAATCTCTTCCAGAGGACGGAAAGAGAGCAGCTCGTAGTAGCTCCACATTAGGTCATCAGAAATAGACATGATTTTACCAAACATTTCGCTTGGCGCTTCGCTGATACCGATGTAGTTGTTTGCTGACTTAGACATCTTCTTCTCGCCATCAAGGCCCACTAGAAGCGGCATCATCAGTACAACCTGAGGTTTTTGACCGTGAGACTTTTGCAGTTCACGACCCATTAGAAGGTTGAACTTCTGGTCTGTACCACCTAATTCAACATCCGTTTCCATTGCTACTGAGTCCCAGCCTTGTAGAAGTGGGTACATGAACTCATGAATAGCAATTGGCTGACCACCCGCGTAACGCTTTTTAAAGTCGTCACGCTCTAGCATACGAGCAACGGTTTGGTTTGCCGCAAGGCGAATCATACCTTCTGCGCCCAGTTCAGACAGCCACTCAGAGTTAAACTGAATTTTAGTCTTTGCAGGATCGAGAATTTTGAACACTTGCTCTTTGTACGTTTCAGCGTTACGCAATACGTCTTCGCGACTTAGCGGTGGACGAGTTGTGTTTTTACCTGTTGGGTCACCAACCATTGCAGTGAAGTCACCGATTAGGAACGTCACTTCATGACCTAGTTCTTGGAACAAGCGAAGCTTATTGAAAATAACCGTATGGCCTAGGTGAATGTCAGGTGCTGTTGGATCAGCGCCCAATTTAATACGTAGAGGACGGTCTTCTTTTAGTTTTGCGATTAGCTCTTCTTCTGGAATCAGCTCTTCAACACCGCGCTTAATCTCGGCTAGTGCAGCTTCAATGCTCGCCATTCTTGTTCACTCCCACAGATTTGGCAAAAATATAATAGCTGAACATATTACTTGAATAGCGATGCATTTTGAAACACGTTAGACTAGGTAGTTGTCACTTTTTCCGTTTAATTTAGCAATCAAGTACCTCATGCATTCGATTTTTGTCCGACTTCCACTCTTGCACAAAGTATTGATCGGTTTTTTTAGTGCGCTGATTATCTTCGCGCTCTTCTTTTTACCTGATCCGCAAGACCTAGACCCGCAGCAGAGCCGATTAAAAGTTGGTCAACATTATCCTGTGCCAGTTTCCCTCGAACTCAGTGCACTAAATAGTTCATCGCCTGCGGTTCCCGCCGTGCTGCGCTGGGAGACATACAAGGTAAAAAATGGCGAGAGTGCTGCCATCTTATTTAGTCGCGTAGGGCTTTCTGCTCGTCTATTACATGAACTGGTGTCATCAGACAAAGAAGTGGAAAAACAGTTAACTCGGCTTCGACCTGGTGACCGATTGCAATTTGGTTTTGACGAAAATAACAACTTGGTGCAGCTAAGAAGAACACTAAGCGCGTTCGAGACTTTTCGTATCACATTAAAAGACGGCAAGTACGTTTCTGAAGTTGATAAAAAAGAAGTCGACTTCCAGTACAACTACGCTGAAGCCACCATCAAATCAAACTTTTGGAATGCAGGAATATCTTCTGGATTAAATGGTAACCAAATCATGGAACTGGCTGGCATATTTGGTTGGGACATCGACTTTGCTTTAGATATTCGTAAAAACGACAGCTTCCGAGTACTTTACCAAGAGGAAGTGGTAGAAGGTGAAGTAATCGGCCGTGGAAAAATCATTGCTGCGATCTTTAAAAACCAAGGCGATACCTTTACCGCAATATTGGATCAGAAAAGTGGCAAGTATTACGACGAAAATGGGCGTGCAATGAAAAAAGCATTCTTACGCGCGCCGTTGGACTTCCGTCGAGTTTCGTCTAATTTCAACCCACGCCGCTTACATCCAGTGACGGGACGCGTTCGTCCTCATAGAGGCACGGACTATGCGGCACCAGTGGGCACCCCGATTTGGGCGGCTGGTGATGGCGTTGTTCAAAAATCGTCTTACAACAAATTTAATGGTAACTACGTTTTCATTAAACATAGCAATACTTACATTACCAAGTACCTGCACTTAACCAAACGTACTGTACGAGCTGGTCAACGCGTTAAGCAAGGCCAAACCATTGGTACGCTTGGCGGAACTGGCCGTGTAACTGGCCCTCACCTGCACTATGAGTTCCTTGTGAATGGTGTCCATAAAAACCCGCGCACGGTGAATTTGCCACAATCTAAATCCCTGACAGGCAAAGCGAGACAAACTTTCATGGCAAACGCGAAAATTAGCATGGACAAGCTTGAACGCTACAGCAAACTGCTAGCAATGAAGTAAGCCAGGTATTGAAAAGGGCAGCGAAGCTGCCCTTTTTGTTTTGTCGATATCATCACGATAAAGCTTACTGTTCGGAGTGATGCTCTCTCCCGAGCATAAGCAAACACGGTGTCAGAACTAACGTTAGCAAAGTCGCAAACGCCAAACCACCCGCGACAGCGGTCGCAAGCTGAGACCACCATTGAGTGCTTGGTGCGCCAAACTCCACTTTCTGATTAACTAAGTCGATGTTCATTTCTAACACCATTGGCAATAAGCCTAATATGGTGGTCACCGTCGTAAGTAAAACGGGTCTTAAACGCTGCACACCCGTACGCAAAATAGCCTCAGATTTTTCTAAGCCACGTTTACGCATCTGATTATAAGTATCGATTAAAACAATATTGTTGTTTACCACGATACCAGCCAACGCAATCACTCCAATTCCCGACATAATGATGCCAAATGGCTTTTGGAAAATAAGTAATCCAGCGAAGACACCAACGGTAGAAAACAGCACTGCACTAAGGATTAAGAAAGCTTGATAAAAGCTATTAAACTGCGTAATTAAAATCAAAGCCATCACACCAAGCGCGACAATAAAAGCATTTTGCAAGAATGCTGATGAGTTTTCCTGCTCTTCATTTTGACCCCGAATCTTATATTCAATGCCTTCCGGTAAGTCGAGCTGTTCCATTCCAGCGGCAATCTTAGGTAACTCAAGCGCCAAATTGTAACCTTCCACCATATCCGCTTTAATATTGATAACTCGATGACCGTCGACCCGACGAATAGTGTCTTGCTTATGATCTGGTTTGATTTGAGCAAAATTCGTAATCGGTACCAGACCAGCTGCCGTTTTCACTCTCAGTTGATCAAATCGACCTATGTCGCGCTTATCTTGCGGATAGCGCACCAAAATATCGACTTCTTCATCCGCATCATCAGGCAAATAATCGCCTATTTTCAAGCCGTTCGTAACAAACTGGACGGTATTCCCGACTAAGGTAGCATCCGCTGCAAAGCGAGAAGCGTCATCTCGCTGGATATCAATTTGCCAATCAATCCCTTCCTTATTAGTGGTATCACTCAAGTTGGTCAGTGCAGGATTACCATCAGCCCAATGTCGTACTTTTTTGGCCGCTTCATCTAACGCACTAACACTCAAGTTTCGTGATGATACTTCAATCACGAGATCATGCTCGACAGGCGGTCCTGCGTCCGGGAATTTATACTCAAGTTCAACACCATAAAAGCGGTCTGTCGTCTCTTTTAGTTCCTCAATAATGGTTTTCACTTTGCGTCGATATTGCCAATCCACAGGCGTTATTTGAATCTGGCCAATCTCGTCCCCATTATCGCTCGATCCTGTGCGCGTGTAGACACTTTCAAACTCGTCATGACCGAGCATCACCTTCTCGATTTCGCGCATAACAACATCTTTTTCGTGAATAGACAGGTCACCATAAGAACGAACTTTAACGGTAAAAAAGGCAGGGTCCACTTCAGGGAAAAACTCTGCACCCAAGCCAGCTTTGTTGTAAGTGAAGCCGACACCTGCCGCTAGCAGTATCGCGCTGAGTAAGACCTTCCATGGATGACGAATCGCTACCGACAGAGTCTGGTAATAAAGCTTGGTAATGCCTGTCGCTTTTTCAAAGTTGCCGTTATGCAGCTCAACCATTTCTCGCTGAGCTTTCTGATTGACGACTTGAGGCTTGCCAATGATCCCACCGATGACAGGAACGAACAATAAAGCCATCATCAGCGAAGCGGCCAAAGTAGCAATTAAAGTAAGTGGTAAGTACTTCATGAACTCACCAGTGATGTCTGGCCAGAAAAGTAACGGAGCAAACGCAGCCAATGTGGTTGCTGTGGATGCAGTAATAGGCCAGGCCATTCGCTTTGCTGCATCTCGATAGGCTTCTTTACGTGGCGTTCCTTCTTGCATGCGCCGATCTGCAAACTCTGTCACCACAATGGCACCATCCACCAACATGCCTACTGCCATAATTAAAGCAAACAGTACGACGATATTGACCGTCAGCCCAAATACCGATAACACCAACAACCCAGTCAAGAACGATCCTGGAATAGAAATCCCCACGAGAAGCGCGGTCCTAACCCCCAATATGGCAATAATGACGATAACTACGAGGATAATTGCGGATAAGATATTGTTTTGTAGATCACTGAGCATCAATTTGACATCGTCGGATTGATCCCAAGTGTATTTAACTTGCAAATTGTCGGGCCACTCGGCGCGCTTCTGTCCCTGATCCAGTACTTCTTTTACCAGCTCAACCGTTTCAATGATGTTTTCCCCTGCCCGTTTTTTAACGTCCAAAACGATGGCAGATTCGCCATCTAAACGAGCAAAACTTTCAGGATCGCGAAATGCACGCCGTACTGTCGCCACATCGCCAAAAGTGATCACCTCTTTGCCGTTCACCTTGATCGGTAGTTCAAGCACATCTTTCAGTGAATCAAAAACCGATGGGACTTTTACCGAAAAGCGTCCATACCCAGTATCGACAAACCCCGCAGCCACAACTCGGTTATTCAAGGCAATTAAATTATAGATATCCGCTTGATCGAGACCGTAGCTTTCCATCAATAGCGGATCGACAACTATCTCCACGATGTCTTCGCGATCTCCTGCGATTTCAACCTCAAGAACCTGACGGAAACTTTCCAAACGATCACGTAACGTTCTGGCAATCTGAACAATGGTTCGCTCTGGTACGGTGCCATAGAGTACAACGGTCAAAACAGGCTCTTCAGATGCAAACGTGACTTCGTTTACCGTCGGCTCATCACTGTCCTCTGGTAATTTTGGCTTTGCAAGATCAACCGCATCACGCACATCTGCCATCGCTTTATCAAGATCCACTCCGACACTAAACTCCAGCGTCACCGAAGCATGACCTTCTGATGCCACAGAGGTCATCTCTTTTACGCCTTCAATAGAGCGCAGCTCTTGCTCTATTGGACGAACCAATAAACGCTCGGCATCGACAGGAGAAATGCCTTGATGTCCAACAGAAACATAAATGATCGGAATGGTAATATCAGGGCTCGATTCCTTGGAGATTGTGACGTAAGTAATGACACCTGCAATTAATATCATCACCAACAATGTCAGCATAGTGCGAGCGCGAGATAACGCAGCATCAATCAGAGTGTACATAGGTGCTCCTTACTGCTCATTAGCCGCTTCAATAACTACGTCATCAACTTTATTGGCCAGTACTTGATCACCATCTCGCACAAAACCTTGTCCCAGCACGATAATGTCTACACGCTCTCCTAACCCAGAGAGCCACACACCATCATCCTCGGCCTTAACGAGTTGAATTGGAACAAACTCAACATGCTCATTACGCAGTGTCTTGACACCTAAGTTACCTTCTTCATCGAGTGCTAACATGGCAGCCGTAATCTTTACTGCCAACACTTCACTCAAAGGCAGCTGTACTTCTGCGCTCATACCAGCAGGAATTCTTGCGTCTTGATTATCAATTTCGATTTCAATTGGAAACGTATTAGTAGAAGCAGAAGAAACACGTCCAATGTAGCGTACACGACCTTGATGATGCTGTTGGTTAATGGTTCTTACGTCGGCTTCTAGGCCTTCCTTAAGGTATTGTATATGCCGTTCACTGACATCGGCTTCAATCACTAAAGTATCCAAATCAATGACCGTCGCAATAGGATCGCCAATCCCGACAAAATCACCTAACTCAACAAAGTGGTGATCTACGATGCCATCAAATGGCGCTTTAACCTCAGTATTTCTTAAAGCCGTTTGCACGTTACTCAAATTCGCACGTGCATCTACCAACGCTGCTTGCGCTGTCGCAAACGCAACCTCACCTTGCAGTCCTCGACTTTTTAGCGATTTAGCTGCATTAAACTCTTTTTCTTTAACCAACAGCATCGCCTGGGCCCGTTTAAGTTGAATGCCAAGGTCGCGCTTATCGATGTTTGCGATCACTTGTCCCTGTTTGACCGCTTGGCCTTTCTTTATGTTAAGACTGACTATTTTACCGGCAACTTCGGCGCCAAGACGCGCTTGACGATTGGGCGCTGTTCGTCCATACAATTCAATGGTTTTACTGGTAGGTTCGGCAAGAAAAGTATCAAACATCACCTTTGCAAGTGGTGTCGTGTTCGTGGATGTTGAAGAGTTAGGATGATCATCTTGTGCTTTGAGTTGGCCGATGGTTAGCCATGCAATAAGAAGTAAGACGAGGATAAGAGATACTAGCCAAGGGCGCTCGACAATTCGGCGTCCAAAAGAAAGTCCAGACATATAAAGTCCTTTTTATTATTTCTCTGCATATCTGCGAGCGTGCGCTTTACGTGACATCCTTCTACATAAAGCACAGGCAGCCATTAGCTGCCTGTTAGGTGTTAATTACACACTGAACGATGCACCACAACCACATGTTGTCGTTGCATTGGGGTTATTTACGAAGAAGCGCGCTCCTTCCAACCCTTCTGTGTAGTCAACAATACCGCCTACGAGATATTGCAGACTCATAGGGTCTACAACCAGTGTTACACCACTGTTTACGATTGTCGTATCGCCTTCGTTTACATTTTCATCAAAAGTAAAGCCGTATTGGAAGCCGCTGCAGCCGCCGCCAGTAATGTATACGCGCAGTTTCAATGCTGGGTTTTCTTCTTCAGCAATCAATGCTTTAACGCGAGATGCTGCTGCGTCAGAAAAAGATAATGGTACGTTTACTTCGCTCACGAAGACCTCTCTCACTCGTGTAATGCGTCAAGCCTGAAGCAAGACGTCAAATTTGTGCTAATTAAGACGATTATCCAATACCTGACAAACTCGTTCAAGTATTCGCCGCCGATTCTTTATAACAGATGCGGATATATAAGATTACACTGCGAAACAACACATAAATTAAGCAAAACGTTTCTAACTTGATTATAGCTAGGTACAATGCGCTCCACTTGGTCCGAGCAATCAAAAGAGGATAACCCCATGACCAAATCATCAGAGCTGTATCAAAAAGCTCAGCAAACCATCCCTGGCGGTGTCAATTCACCAGTTCGTGCATTCAACGGCGTTGGCGGTTCTCCGCTATTTATCGAACGAGCAGACGGTCCACTGATTTTTGATGCCGATGGTAAAGCGTATATTGATTACGTTGGCTCTTGGGGTCCAATGATTCTTGGCCACAACCACGCAGTTATCCGCGAAGCAGTAATTGATGCAGCGCAACGCGGTCTTAGCTTCGGTGCGCCAACAGAACTTGAAATCGCGATGGCAGAATTAGTTTCTGAGCTTGTTCCATCAATGGAGCAAATCCGCATGGTAAGTTCTGGTACTGAAGCTACGATGAGCGCGATTCGCCTTGCACGTGGCTTCACCGGTCGCGACAAGATCATGAAATTTGAAGGTTGTTACCACGGCCATGCTGACAGCTTGCTAGTAAAAGCAGGTTCTGGTGCACTAACTCTAGGCCAACCAAGCTCTCCTGGCGTTCCTGCAGATTTTGCTAAGCACACGCTAACAGCAACATTCAACGACCTAGATTCTGTACGCGAGCTATTTGCTGCTAACAAAGGCGAAATTGCTTGTATCATCGTTGAGCCAGTAGCAGGCAACATGAACTGTATTCCACCAGTGGAAGGCTTCCACGAAGGGCTACGTGACATCTGTGATCAAGAAGGCGCGCTACTAATTTTTGATGAAGTAATGACAGGCTTCCGTGTTGCTCTAGGCGGCGCGCAAGCACACTACAACATCAAACCCGACCTAACGACACTGGGTAAAGTGATTGGTGGCGGTATGCCAGTAGGTGCTTTCGGTGGCCGTAAAGAAGTGATGCAATACGTTGCACCTACAGGCCCAGTTTACCAAGCTGGTACCCTTTCCGGTAACCCTGTCGCAATGGCAGCAGGCTACGCATGTTTGAACCTTCTAAAAGAAGAAGGCAACGAAAAACGCCTAGCTTCTAAAACGAAACAACTTGCTGAAGGTTTTAAGTCTCTAGCAGAAAAACACGGTATTCCGCTAGTTGTTAACCAAGTGGGCGGTATGTTCGGCTTCTTCTTCACTGACCAAGAAAAAGTAACTTGCTACGAAGACGTAACGAAGTGCGATATAGAACGCTTCAAGCGTTTCTTCCACTTAATGCTAAAACACGGTGTCTACCTTGCGCCATCTGCGTTTGAAGCGAGCTTTACTTCACTCGCTCATGGTTCAAAAGAGATTGATGCCACACTAGAAGCGGCTGACCGCTGTTTTGCTGTTCTTGCAGAAGAAGCGAAGTAATCGCTAAAAACGGCGATAACGCATTTAGAAAAGGACCGTAACGGTCCTTTTTTATTGCCAATTCAAAATAACCAATATCGCTAATACCCCAACGACAATGCCAAACCACGGTATTCGCTTAGCTTTTTTCTCAGTTTGACACTTTTTATCACCGTTGCAACAACCCATAGCTCATCTCTTGATTGATAACCGACTGATTTGTAGTCATTATAGCAAGGTACATCGCCCTGCTCTAATTCGGCATTGTCATAAGCTTGAAAGAGTTAAGAGTGCAAAGTAATAAAGGTTACACGCCATCATTGAAGGCATAAACCGTAAACGTCACCTGTAAGTTGGACTAATACCATGCCAAATAATGTAAAAATAACGTCGAGTCACCGAGTACTAATGGTTGCTTTACTCGCCGCTGCTTTTGCTTGCTACTTATTGGTTGAGCCATATATCAATTCAATTGTGATGGCTTTTATCATTTCTTTGCTCATGTTTCCGATACACGAATGGTTTGAGCAGAAAATTCCCAAGCACCTCAATATGGCGGCACTGCTGTCATGTGTCGTCTTGACGTTTATTATTGTTATCCCGCTTTTATTTGTGTTTGCCGCCATTGTTCAGCAAGGCTCTGTTTTCTCACAAAATACATATAATTGGGTTACCAATGGTGGTATCCAAGATATATTCCAACACCCTTTCGTTATCAAAGGCTTAGCGATTGTTAATGAGTACTTACCTTTTGATAAAATCGAGCCCAAAGCCATTGCTGAGAAAATTGGTCAATTTGCCACATCGTTTGGCTCTAACTTAGTCGCTATCAGCGCAAAGATTTTAGGAGACGCAACCAACTTCCTAATGAACTTCTTCCTAATGCTGTTTGTGCTGTTTTTTCTGCTTCGTGATCACGACAAAATTATCTCTGCGATTCGTCATATCCTGCCACTCTCACGTAGCCAAGAAGACCGCATATTGACAGAGATAGAGCAAGTTTCTAAATCAGCCGTAATGGGCTCATTCATGACAGCGATTGCTCAAGGTCTGGCTGGCGGTATCGGTATGTGGCTCGCCGGCTTCCCTGGGTTATTTTGGGGAACAATGATGGGCTTTGCATCATTCATTCCAGTGGTAGGAACCGCACTAATCTGGATTCCTGCAGCAGCGTACTTGTTCTTAACAGGCGATATGACTTGGGCTATCTTCTTGACGGTGTGGAGTGTAGTTGTCGTTGGCTCTATTGATAACCTATTACGTCCGTTGCTAATGCAAGGCAGCGCCGGCATGAATACCCTTATGATTTTCTTCTCATTACTGGGTGGTCTGCATCTGTTTGGTTTGATTGGTCTTATCTACGGCCCACTTATTTTTGCCGTGACCATGGTACTGTTTAATATCTACGAGGAAGAATTCAAAGACTTCCTTAACCAACAAGACAACAGCTAGTCACCGCTTAATCACTTCAAGCTTGGGGCAGATTGTGCGAAAATCTGCCCCAAATTATTTCTGATGAACCAAATTTATGTCTGCTTATATCGCTCCTAGCCAAATAGCTCAGCGCCAACTTGAATACTTCAACGGAAAACACGTTTTAGTCGCTGGTGAAGTTGAAGACCTATTTCCTCTTGAGTTAATGGCTCATTGTGAGTCTGTTGAAGTGTTTACTTCCAACTATAGCTACTACCGCCAAATTCAAACCTCTGACAAAGTGAAAAGTCATTTTGGCTCTGTGTTTGATGTTGAAACAAAAGCAGACATGGTCCTTTTATACTGGCCAAAAGCAAAAGCCGAAGCAGAATACTTGCTGGCGATGTTGATGGCGAAACTGGGCATTAACACCGAAATCGTCATCGTTGGTGAAAACCGCTCCGGCATCAAGAGCATCGAGAAGATGTTCCAAGAATACGGCCCTGTGAACAAGTACGACTCTGCTCGTCGCTGCTCATTTTACTGGGGTAATTGCCTCAATGAACCAAAACCTTTCAACCAAGCAGATTGGTTTAAGTCTTACACTGTTACACTCGGTGAGCAGTCGCTAGCGGTTAAGAGCCTACCTGGCGTATTCAGCCATGGCGAGTTCGACTTAGGTAGCCGATTGCTGCTTGAAACCTTACCTAAGCTGTCGGGCAAAGTGCTCGACTTTGGTTGTGGTGCAGGTGTACTCGGTGCGTTTATGGCGAAAGCGAATCCAGAGATCGCGATTGAGATGTGTGACATTAATGCTTATGCGATCACTTCTAGCCAAGCCACATTAGAAGCGAATGGTTTATCCGGACGCGTATTTGCATCAGATATATACTCGGATACCGCAAAAGACTACCGCTTTATCGTCAGCAACCCGCCATTCCACAGTGGTCTAGACACAAATTACAACGCAGCGGAAACCTTGTTGGGTCAGGCGCCACAATACCTAACCAAAGACGGCGAAATGGTGATTGTCGCGAATAGCTTCTTAAAATACCCACCAATTATCGAGCGGGCGTTTAATAATTGCGAGACGCTAAATAAGACCAATAAATTTTCTATCTACTACGCGAAAAAATCATAACTTCCCCCCGCGCAGGCACAAACCTGCGCGATTTTTTCTCATAAATTCAACACTCATAAGAAAAACTGCGTCACCCTGCACGCTTTACAACTAACTTTCTTGTCAAAGAAAAAAAACTCGTTAATTTTGTTAATTCTATCTAGTTGAACATCTTATCCGTTTTTAACGAGAACCTCGGCAGCGAAGTATGTTTTAGAACTGCCCATTATGAGTTGTAATCTTATCCATGTTTAAATTCTACAAAAAACAGAAATTTAAGCGCCTTCAGAGTACACTGATGACCGCATTTCTGGTGCTCAGTATCACACCTCTTACCATTACTGCGATCTTTTTCTTGCAGTCCCACAGTAAAGATCTGCAAGAACAAAGCACCTCGCACTTACTGTCTGTTCGAGATACAAAACAGCAGCAAATCATCGACTACTTTGAGGCACGAGAAACCGAAGTCATGGGCTTTGTGCGCTCAGAGTTGGCTTACGCCAGTGGTGGCCGATTCTACGGTCTCGTCAATGCTTTTAGTCGTTTAGGCAATGATATTGAAGAGTCTCGTAAAAACGCCCAACAGCGCTACATCGAGGGCAGCGGAGACCAAATCAAAACCTCAACGTTACCCGAGTCATCCAACTATGTAGGAAGTGAACGTTACCGACTTTTACATAAACGCTATCATTGGGCCTACTTGGAGCTCCTCAAGCGCTCTGATTTTAATGACATTTTGCTGGTCGACATCAATGGTAACGTCACCTACTCGATCAACAAAGACGATAACTACGGAACGAACTTGTTATCAGGCCCCTACAAAGACTCGGCACTTGGCAAAACTTTCAAGCGTCTCGCCGATGATGTGACTGAACGTCGAAAAGTAAACGAAGACTACACTCCTGTGATTGTGTCTGACTTCGAGCTGGAAGGGGGTAAATCAGTCGCTTGGCTAGGTGCACCAATTGTTCAGCAAGGTTATCTACACAGCTATGCCATGTTCCGCTTGCCAAATAATGGCATCACTAAGTTAGCCGCAGACGCTAATCGAGAGTCATCCATTAACACCCTGCTGGTTGGAAATGATCACCAACCTCGCACAATTAACACGAAACAAGACGACATTAAGAACAGTTTAGAAGTGATCGATAAAGCACTCTCTGGTGCGTTTGGTGTCGGCACTTACACGAACGGCTTAGGTGAAGAAATCATCGCGGCTTATGCACCGATTGAAACTCGTGGTGTGATTTGGGCGCTCGTAGTACAGTTACCAGAAAACGAAGCTTTCGCTCGTATCCATCAACTCGAAAAACTATTCGTTATCGCTATGTTGATCGCCATTATCCTTGTGGTGATCGCTTCTCACTATTTATCAAACTTTATCACTTCTCCGTTGCTGAAATTGACTTGGGTTGCCGAAAAGGTCTCTGCAGGGGATCTTGATGACACGTCTTTTAATACGGTTCGTAAAGATGAAATTGGTCGGCTTGCGTTAAGCTTTGAACGAATGCAACGCTCTATTCGAGAGAAGATTCAAACCATTAAGAAGCAAAATGAAGAACTAGAAAGCAACATACAGATCATTCAGAAACAGAATGAAGAACTGCAATTGGCCGATAAATTAAAAGATGAGTTCTTAGCCACGACTTCTCATGAACTTCGTACACCGTTACACGGCATGGTCGGGATTGCTGAAACCTTAGCGTCCGGCGCCAATGGCGCGATCCCCGCTAGCCAGAAATATCAGCTTGATATCATCATTAAAAGTGGTCAGCGTCTCGCTAATCTAGTCGATGACTTGTTGGATTATCATAAAATGCGTTATGGAAGCATGGATATCCAGAAATCAGCAGTGAGTTTGGGCAGTGCAACACGATTGGTTTTAGAGCTTTCTAGCCATTTACTTGGAAGTAAAACCATCCGCATCATCAACCAAGTCCCTGCGGATTTAAAAGCAGTGTCAGCTGACCCGCAACGCCTTGAACAAGTGCTATATAACCTGATTGGCAATGCGATTAAATACACCTCAGAAGGTAAAATTGTTATCTCCGCTAATGTGGTAGATGATCATGTACGCGTACAAGTCGTGGATACTGGACAAGGAATTCCCGCAGAACAACTTGAACATATTTTTGAACCACTTATCCAAGCAGGGCAAGACGCGAGCCGTTATCGTCAAGGTGCAGGGCTTGGGCTCTCCATTAGCCGTCAATTGATCGAATTAATGGGAGGCTCGTTATACGTCAGTAGCCAGCCAATGGTCGGAACTACCTTCAGTTTCACTTTACCGCTCGCCAGTGAAGAAGAAATCCAAGCAACCCAGACTCTAGCTGCGCACGGACACTTCCAAATCCCTGAAGTTAATGTAGAGAACAGTGAAGACTTATCACTTCCAGAGAACCCAGACGGCCCGTTACTGTATGTTGCTGACGATGAACCAGTAAACTTACGCGTGCTTGAAAGCTTTTTACGTTTAGAGGGCTATCGTGTGCGTACCGTCTCCGATGGGCCAGAAACGTTAGCGCTCGTCGAGCAAGAGAAGCCGGAACTTCTGTTATTGGATATCATGATGCCAGGCATGAGCGGCTACCAAGTTTGTAGTGAACTACGTGAAACCTATGATCATGCCGAGTTGCCAATCATTATGCTCACCGCACTCAGTCAAACAGAAGATCGTGTAAGAGGTTTTGAGGCAGGAGCCAACGACTATTTATCGAAACCATTTAATAAACAAGAGTTGGCGGCACGTATCCAAGCGCATTTAACGGCAAGTAAAGCAGAAATGCGCCATATGGAAAACAAAGTGCTAGAGTCTGAACTTAGACAGCGTGCAGTCGTTGAAGCAAGCTTACTTGAGACTCAAGGTCGTTTGTTGGAACAGCTAGAATCGGCTCCTGAAGCTATCATCTGTCTACGTGAAGACAAGCGTATTCGCTTTGCTAACGAAGCTGCTTGTAAGCTATTCAAGCGCAGCTTAGAACAGCTAAAGCGTTCATCTGCTGATGAGCTGATTGCCCCTAAATATCTGACCGTCAAACAACCTCATTACTGTGGCAAGATTGATATCTATATTGAAGATATTCGTCAGAACATCGAAGCAGACATTCTTAAGCTCCCTGAAGGTTCAGGGTTAGATATCATGTACATCTTTAATGTCGGCGGTGGAGCCAGTGCCGCTCGCATACATAATCTAGAAACCGCCGTAGAAGTGCTTTCAAGTTATGCATTTGATGGTGACAAAGACCAATTGCAAAAGCTAAAAGAGCTTGGCGGAGAATTTACGCGCCTTGCAGACAAAGCGCTCGGTAATAAAAAAGACAAGCAAGAACTTATGCGAGAAGTTCTAGTAGACGCAATGACACATGCTTTAGAGTATTGGGAATCTGTAACGGGTGAAAGTAAGTTCGCATTTGCAGAGCAAAGTGGCTTGTGGCGCGTTTATCTAGACCGTAGTACTTTGCAAACACGCACTTTAGATAAATACATGCGTATAGAAACATTACCCAAAACACCACGTTGGAGAACGGTGCTAAGCTCGATAGAGTTCATTCTCGAACACTGCAAAGAACAGAGCCCCGAGAGAGCATACATAGAAGCACAACGAGATAAACTACAGCGACTATTGACCAGCTAATATTTATCAAAAAAACTAGCCCAGCGTGCATGCTGGGCTTTTTTGTTATTCGAGTATTCCCTTCCTAGAGATAAAAGAGACCGCCTCTTCCTACCCCATTAACATATTTCCAATAACGAACATTCGGTTAGACATCGCTATCTATTGTTGGTCTTCAAAACGTACGATCTTATCCATTTAACTGGCCTTAATTAGGTAAGTTCGAGCAACCAAAAAACTTCATTCATACAATAAAAAAAGGACGACAAACGGAAGAAAACTGTCGATAAAAAAGGCCATTTTTCAGATAACAAGCGGATTTTGACGAACTATTGATAGAGATTGCGAACTTAATCACAACAGAACGGCAGATTAATTTTTAGCTGATTAATTAACACCATTTCTGCATGTGAGCGAGATCTCCGAACCTAGAAACCAAGCAAGAAACGTATATTTTAAATGGATCACCAGGTTAGTAATCACCAACACTCATTATTAACAAGGATATAAACTGCGACGCATATCAACGTTTATTTTTTGTCCCTCTACTGGTTAAAATTAGCCAAAATAACGTTTATAACGGAGAGCTCAGAGATTTTAACGTTTTTAACGGGAATCAAGTTTGATTATTTTATGGATAAGGTGTTTTCTTACTCCTGCCTAAGGCCTACAGGCCACTCTTGGCGAAACTCAATGTTGTAATGAGTAAGGCATGTACAAGAGGTAGGTCTTAGAGAGTGTTTATCAATTGATGACATTCAATTCCATTTAGTGAAATGAAAGCAAATAGTAAGGAACAGCTATGCTTGCCAATATTAAAAAAACAGCACTAGCAACAGCAATTATTGCAACGGCTACTACAGGTTTTGCATCGGTAGCTACTGCGGCTGAACGCAGTGAACTGACTATCCACCCTAAAGAGTTTACAACTTTCGTTCGTAACTTTAACCCTTTCTTGGGTGCAACTAACCTGCACACAACAACCGACTTTATTTACGAGCCGCTCGTTGTTTTTAACGAAATGCACGGTAACACGCCTGTATTTCGTCTAGCAGAAAACTTTACCATGGCTGATGACCTGATGAGCGTAACCTTCGATATCCGTAAGGGCGTAAAATGGTCTGATGGCAAAGCGTTTACCGCTGATGATGTTGTTTACTCTTTCAACCTAGTTAAAGAGAAGCCAGAGCTAGACCAATCTGGTATCAACTCTTGGGTGACTGGCGTAGAAAAAGTTAACGACTACCAAGTTAAATTCCGTCTAAGCGAAGCAAACTCAAACGTTCCTTACGAAATTGCGAAAGTACCCGTCGTACCTAAGCACGTATGGAGCAAAGTAAAAGATCCAGCAACATTCACAAACGAAAATCCAGTAGGCAGTGGTCCATTTACTGAAATCGACACTTTCACACCGCAGCTATATATCCAGTGTGAGAACCCGAATTATTGGGATGCTGACAACCTAGATGTAGATTGTCTGCGTGTGCCACAAATCGCGAACAACGACCAATTCTTGGGCAAAATCGTTAACGGCGAAATGGACTGGACGTCTTCATTCGTACCAGACATCGACCGTACGTACGCTGCAGCAAGTCCGAATCACCACTACTGGTACCCACCAGCGGGTACTCAAGCATTTGTAGTGAACTTCAAAAACCCAGACGCTGCGAAAAACGAAGCACTAACTAACGTTGACTTCCGTCGTGCGTTCTCTATGGCGCTAGACCGTCAAACTATCATTGATATCGCTTTCTACGGCGGCGGTACAGTGAACGACTTCGCATCTGGCCTTGGCTACGCATTTGAAGCTTGGTCTGATGAAGAGACGCACAACAAGTACAAAGGCTACAACACATACAACGCGGAAGGTGCGAAAAAGCTTCTAGCTAAAGCTGGCTTCAAAGATGTAAACAAAGATGGCTTTGTGGATACACCATCTGGCAAGTCTTTCGAGCTTCTAATTCAATCACCAAACGGTTGGACTGACTTCAACAACACGGTACAACTAGCCGTTGAGCAACTAGCAGAAGTGGGCATTAAAGCTCGTGCTCGTACACCGGACTTCTCGGTATACAACCAAGCTATGCTAGAAGGTACTTACGACGTTGCTTACACCAACTACTTCCACGGTGCAGATCCACACTTGTACTGGGATAGTGGCTACAACTCGAAGCTACAAGCTGGTGACGGCATGCCTCGCTTTGCAATGCACTTCTACAAGAACGATAAGCTAGACGGTCTTCTTAACAGCTTCTACAAGACAGCAGATAAGCAAGAACAGCTAGAGATCGCTCATGGCATTCAGAAGATCATTGCTCAGGACCAAGTAACTATTCCTGTGCTATCTGGCGCGTACATGTACCAATACAACACAACTCGCTTCACTGGTTGGTGGAACGAAGAAAACCCTAAGGGCCGTCCAAACATTTGGGCAGGTATCCCAGAGCGTCTACTTCACGTACTGGACCTAAAACCAGTTAAATAAGTAGAAGTTCATTTCAAGCGGCATACATCCCGTGTGCCGCCTATAAAAATCCCTTGTTAACGAAACCAATATGTGGCGCTCGTCGTCAGGGGATTTTTCGCTCTAAATTTCGCTAGGAGCGACCTGAAACCAGAAACAGGGAAAAAATCTGGGTGAGTAAGGTGTGAGTTATGGGTTATTTTTTAAGACGTTTGTCGTTCTATCTTGTCGCGCTCTTAGTTGCAGCGACGTTAAACTTTATTATTCCGCGAGCAATGCCTGGTGACCCAGTTACCATGATGTTTGCTAATGCTTCAGTACAGGTGACTCCAGAACGAATCGCAGCAATGAAAGAACTGCTCGGTTTCGTTGATGGGCCAATTTACATTCAGTACTTCTCGTACATTAAAAACATTCTAAGTTGGGAATTGGGCACCTCAATCCAGTTCTACCCACTTTCAGTTAATTCTTTACTAGGTAGTGCATTTGGCTGGTCACTATTTCTAGCTGGTACTGCGGTTGTACTTTCTTTCTCCATCGCTTCTGTCCTTGGTATTTTTGCCGCCTGGAAGCGCGGTAGTAAGTACGATGCATTCGTAACGCCTGGTACATTGATCATTCAAGCTATTCCACAAATGGTTATCGCAATGTTAGCGCTGTTTACCTTTGCGATTGGCCTGAAATGGTTCCCATCTGGCTATGCTTACACGCCAGGTACTATTCCTGATTGGACAAGCTGGGAGTTCATCAAGAACGTGGGTTACCACGCTGTATTACCTCTATTCTGTGCAACCATCGTTCAAATTGGTGGCTTCCTAGTTAACATGCGTAACAACATGATCAACCTTCTCGCCGAAGACTATATCACGATGGCTAAAGGTAAAGGGCTGAGTGAAAACCGCGTCGTCTTTAATTACGCCGCACGTAACGCACTACTTCCAAGTGTTACCGCACTGTCTATGTCTTTAGGTATGGCCATTGGAGGTCAATTAATCATCGAGATGATTTTCAACTACCCAGGCCTAGGTACTGTTCTATTGAACGCAATTCACGCTCGTGACTACCAAGTACTTCAAGGTCAGTTAATTATCATGACGATGTTCATGCTGTGCTTCAACTTAATGGCTGACATGCTGTACATGATTCTAGACCCTCGCCTACGTACGGGAGGCAAATAATCATGAAAGAACTATTCAAACTTATTTTAGGTAACGCATTTGCTCGCATTGGTCTTGGCATTGTTACGCTGTTCGTGTTCGTTGCGATTGCCGCTCCTTTACTTACAAAGCATGCGCCAGACAAGCGAACCGGTAACCCACACGAATACCCAAGCTTTGTTGTAAAACAGGCACAAAACAACCCTGATGGTTGGGTCGCTAAAAACCTAGCAGACGATCGTCGTACACTGCTTATGTCTAAAAAGGCCGACCACGTATTAGGTACTAGCCGAATGGGTCGCGATATCTGGTCGCAGGTGGCTTACGGTGCACGAGTATCACTGGGTGTAGGCTTTGGTGCTGGCATCATCGTGTGTTTCTTAGCAACAGTCATTGGTATATCGGCAGGTTACTTCGGCGGTAAAGTGGATGACGTATTGAGTGCCGCGATGAACATCATGTTAGTAATCCCGCAGTATCCATTGCTATTCGTGTTGGCGGCCTTTATCGGTGAAGCAGGCCCACTCACCATTGCCTTGATTATCGCTGGTACTTCTTGGGCATGGGGTGCACGTGTTGTCCGCTCTCAAACTATGGCACTACGCGAGAAAGAGTTCGTTAAAGCTGCCGAAGTATTGGGAGAGTCTTCATTCCGCATCATCTTCGTTGAGATTTTACCAAACCTTATCCCAATTGTCGGTGCGAGCTTCATTGGCTCAGTAATGTTGGCGATCAACACTGAAGCGGTCATTTCGTTCCTAGGTTTGGGTGATGCCAACACGATCAGTTGGGGCATCATGCTTTACAACGTGCAAACCTCATCAGCCATGCTGATTGGCGCATGGTGGGAAGTACTAGCACCTTGTATTGCCCTAACACTACTGGTTACTGGTCTTGCTCTGTTGAACTTTGCCGTTGACGAAATTGCGAATCCTCAACTTCGTTCTCACAAAGGCATGAAACGCTGGAAAAAACTAGCAGCAAAAGACAAGAAAGAGCGTGAGCCTGAACTGGCACCACAAAATGCACTATGGAGCGGAGATAAATAATCATGACTGCACCACTAATTTCCATCCGTAACCTATGCGTAGACTACATCACAGACGCGGGCGATGTCCGCGCCTGTAACAACGTGAGCTTCGACATTGCACCAGGTGAAGTATTCGGTCTGGCTGGTGAATCTGGCTGTGGCAAATCCACTGTTGCCTTCTCACTAATGCGCCTTCATAAGCCACCAGCGTTTATCACAGGTGGTGAGGTTATCTTCAACGGTGAAGATATCCTTCAGTACAGCGATGATCGCATGCAAGCGTTCCGCTGGAGTGAAATGTCGATGGTATTCCAGAGTGCGATGAACGCTTTGAACCCTGTTCTAACCATGGAAGAGCAGTTCTGTGACGTCATCATGCGTCATACCAATATGACTCGCGCTCAAGCAAAAACACGCGCTGAAGGTCTGCTGGAAATCGTTGATATCCACCCTAGCCGATTGAGTGATTACCCGCACCAGTTCTCTGGTGGTATGCGTCAACGTCTAGTAATCGCAATCGCTTTGGCTCTGAACCCAAAAATGATCATCATGGACGAACCGACTACCGCATTGGATGTAGTGGTTCAACGTGAAATTCTACAAAAAATTTACGCGCTTAAAGAAGAGTTTGGTTTCTCAATTCTGTTCATCACACATGACTTGTCATTGATGGTCGAGTTCTCGGATCGTATCGGCATCATGTACTCAGGTGAGTTGATTGAAGTCGCGCCTTCTAAGCAAATTCTGGAAAGTCCTTACCACCCTTACACCAAAGGTTTGGGTAGCTCTTTCCCTCCACTAACTGGACCAAAGACCAAATTGACTGGTATTCCAGGTAACCCGTTGAACTTGCTAGAAGTACCACGGGGCTGCCGCTTCCAAGCTCGTTGCGATCGCGTACATGAAGCATGTACACGTGTACCAACCCAATTACGTCAAATTGAACCAGGTCGCCTCTCAAATTGCCATTTGTACGGCGACACCATTGCTCAAGCTAAGGTTTAACAACAAAAAAACGCTAGCTAAGAACAAAAATTACACTGGAGAGAATTATGAGCAAACAATTCGGCGAACTGCTGATTGAGGGTAAAAATGTCGTTAAGGACTTCCCTTTAAACAGTAACTCAATCAAACAATCTAAGATGCGCGCAATCAACGACGTCTCTTTCAAAATGTACAAGAGCCGCGGCTTGTCAGTGGTAGGTGAATCTGGTTCAGGTAAGTCTACTACTGCAAAAATGATTGCAAAAATGTACGCACCAACCGATGGCATCATTGAATACAAAGGTCGTGATATCCAAGACATCACCTCTCGTCACGATTTAATGACCTACCGTGAAGGTGTACAAATGGTGTGGCAAGACCCGTTTGGCTCGCTAAACCCAACGCACAATATCTTCCACCATATTGCGCGCCCGCTGCTGATTCATAAGAAAGTAGCACCGGGCAACAAGAAAGAACTGGAAGAGCGTGTGTACGACCTACTTGAACAAGTTGGTCTTATTCCACCAAAAGAAACGGCGCAAAAGTTCCCGCACCAGCTATCTGGCGGTCAGCGTCAGCGTGTCAACCTGGCTCGTAACATCGCGGTTGGAGCTGAAGTAGTCTTGGCGGATGAGCCAACATCCATGCTCGATGTATCGATCCGCGCTGGCGTTTTGAACTTGATGGAAGAGATGAAGTTCGAGAAACAAATGTCTCTGCTCTACATCACTCACGACATCGCAACAGCGCGTTACATTGCTGAAGATCTCGCGGTCATGTACGTAGGTCACATGGTTGAATGGGGCGATACTGAAGAAATCATTCACGACCCTCAACACCCATATACGCAACTGTTGGTATCTGCGGTTCCAGATCCATCGAAGTCTATTCACGAGAAACTGAAAGGCAACAAAGGGGAAATCCCACTTTGGACACCAGAATCTGTCGGCTGTCCATTTGCTGGACGTTGTGTACACGCTACCGACAAATGTCGCGAACGACTACCGGGCGTCACTCAACTGTCCGACAACCACTTTGTCCGCTGTTACTTATTTGAAGATTAATCATAACGAGGGTCAGGTTCAGCCTGGCCCATTCCTGTTTTTATCGTTTCCTGGAGACATTGAATGCTGCTACTGACTAACCACATTGGTTATGAACGTCTGGGCCCAAAGAAAGCCATTATCCAGACCGAACAACCACACTTGTCTTCTTACACTGCTCAATTGATTTGTGCCACTAGCGAGCAAACCGTGGCAACTTTTGCGGTTGAAGAACAAGGTAAAGTGGCGAACTGGCATCAGGGCTATTTCTACCTCATCGACTTTTCCTCTTTCACAACATCAGGTGACTATTTCTTGCAAGTAGAAGATACGCGCTCTTCCTCTTTCATCGTTGGCGAACACATTCTGTTGGATCAAACTTTGTCAGATGTGATCCACTACTTCAAATCGCAACGTTGCGGCGGGATCTTCGATCAACAAGATCGACAACTTCCAGTACTAAACTCCAATAAAAAGGTTGATGTACACGGCGGCTGGTACGACGCATCAGGAGACGTTAGCAAGTATTTAAGTCACCTTTCATACGCGAATTATTTGAATCCTCAACAAACCCCAATGGTGGTTTGGAACATCCTAAAAGGGGTTTCGTTGCTTGAAGGAAGCAAAGACATTGCAGCTTTCACACGTACACGTCTGATTGAAGAAGCCCTGTTCGGTGCAGACTTTCTTGTGCGTATGCAAAACGAAAAAGGCTTTTTCTACATGACGGTCTTTGACAAGTGGAGCAAAGATACTGCGCAACGCGAGATTTGCGCGTACGAAACTCAACTTGGTCACAAATTTGACGACTATCAAGCAGGCTTTCGACAAGGTGGCGGTGTCGCCATTGCAGCGCTAGCGGCAGCGTCGCGTTTAAGTGTTCACGGTGAATACGATCAACAAAAATACCGCAACGCTGCCGAAAATGGTTACTGGCACTTAAAAGAGCACAATACGCAGTACCTCAATGATGGGGAAGAAAACATTATCGACGAATACTGTGCGCTACTGGCTTGTGTAGAACTGTTTAAAGCAACCAAAGAAACTCGCTACTTGGAAGAGAGCCGTTTGTGGGCGCAACGTTTAGTTGCACGCCAAATGAGCGACGAACAGATTCAACACTTTTGGTCAGCAAACCAAGACGGCAGCCGTCCATATTTTCACGCAGCCGAAGCTGGTCTACCAGTTATTGCCCTATGCGAATATCTATCAATTGAAGACGACTCAGCACGAGCGGAATCGGTAAAACGTATCGTCAACCTAGCGTGTGAGTTTGAGATCACAATATCGAATAAAGTGATCAACCCATTCGGTTACCCTCGCCAATATGTCAAAGGCGTAAATGAGTCAAAACGCGAGGCATTTTTTGTCGCACACAACAATGAATCTGGCTATTGGTGGCAAGGCGAGAATGCTCGACTGGGCTCACTCGCGACCATGGCGTACCTTGCTCAACCGCATATAGCGTCGCAAGAAGTACAGCAACAACTTTCTGTGTTTGCTCAAGATGCATTGAACTGGATTGTAGGCTTAAACCCATACGACATGTGCATGCTAGATGGCCATGGTCGTAACAACCCTGATTACCTCCCTCAATATGGTTTCTTCAACGCAAAAGGTGGCGTGTGTAACGGAATCACTGGCGGCTTTGAAGACGAGGAAGACATTGCATTTAACCCACCAGCACAAAAAGAAGACGTGTTACAAAACTGGCGCTGGGGCGAACAATGGATCCCGCATGGCGCTTGGTACTTACTCGCGATAATGAGTCAAGCTCAGCATGTTTCTCAGTTGGCGACCTCTAAAAATATGAAGGAAGAATAATCATGGGAATGTATTTTGTCGGTATCGATGGTGGCGGCACGTCATGTCGAGCCAGGATTAAAGATTCACAAGGTAATTTTCTTGGCGAGGCCAAAAGCGGCAGTGCCAACATCATGCTAGGTGCTGAAATAGCAATGGCTTCGATTCTTGAATCCATCACTTCGGCTACCGAGCAAGGCGGTCTGACACAACAAGATTTCGCGTCGATGCACGTCGGCTTAGCCCTTGCTGGCGCAGAGCACAAAGCATCTTGGCAAGCCTTCATGTCTCTTCCTCATCCATTTGCCAGTATAACTCTGAATACCGATGCTTACGGTGCGTGCGTTGGTGCGCACAATGGCGAAGATGGCGCAATCATGATTGCGGGAACCGGTTCTTGTGGCATCTACCTTAAAGGATTGGAGCAACACGTTGTCGGTGGTCGTGAGTTCCCTATTTCGGATCAAGGTGGCGGCGCAGTGATGGGGCTACGCCTAGTTCAGCAAGTTTTGTTAGCTGAAGATGGCATCAGAGAAAAAACGCCCCTAGCACAACATGTTATGACGCATTTCAAAAATGAGGTCGACAACGTGGTGGCGTGGTCAAAACAGGCGCTTCCTCGTGATTATGGGCAGTTTTCTCCGGCTATTTTCCAACATGCGGAACAAGGCGATGCACTGGCCATTGAAATGCTGAAGCAAACCGCAGCGGATATAGAAATGTTTCTCGTGGCATTAAACAAGCGCGGCGCAACACGTATTTGTCTAATGGGCAGCATAGCTGAACGCATTGTACGTTGGCTTTCACCACCAGTTCAGCAATGGATTGTTGAGCCACAGTTTGACGCGATTGAAGGCGCAATTATGTTTGCTGGCAAACCAGAACATAACCTTTACTCGCTCAGTGCGGCGTAGGAGTAGATATGGAATATCGTGTTGATCTCGTAGTCCTTTCTGAGCAGAAACAAAACTGCCGCTTTGGCCTCACCTTTCATAACTTGAGCGACCAAGACCTAAACAGCTGGAGCTTAACTTTCGCTTTCGATCGTTACATTCTTCCAGACAGCGTTTCAAATGGTCAACTGACTCAAATTGGTAGTTTTTGCACACTTAAGCCAGAAGGGGTGGTACTGGCTGCCAACCATCACTATTACTGTGAATTCAGTATTGGTTCGAACCCATTCCGTTATTACTCGGATGGCTTTAACGAAGCGATGATCAACTTTGTCGTTGATGGAAACCCACAGCGCGCACAAGTGGATGTCACGCCTATCGTATTAGCTTCACCATACCGTGAACGCAGTGAGATTCCGGCAAGTTTAACCCATGCACAGCCCTTGCTGCCAAAACCAAACCATATTGAGGTCAGCGATCACTATTTTAGCTTTGATCATCATGCTGGCGTCGCGGTTTATTCAAGCCTGGCCAATTCAGCTAAAGAATGGCTACTTGATGAGCTTAAGCGCATTCACCAATTTGAGTTCGCATCAGACAATGGCAGTCAGATCATCTTCAAAGGCAACCCAACCTTGGATGAAGGCGCTTACAAACTGAAAGTAGCCGAAGAGTCAATCAAAATTGAAGCAGGATCTTCGTCTGGTTTTACCCATGCTTGTGCAACGTTATTACAACTAATCAAAGTTGGCGATCAACCTAACTCAATGGAAGTAGTTTGCTGTTCAATCAAGGACAGGCCACGTTTTCGTTACCGCGGTATGATGCTCGATTGTGCTCGTCATTTTCACTCCGTTAAGCAAGTCAAACGCTTGATCAACCAACTGGCTCATTACAAGTTCAATACGTTCCATTGGCATCTTACCGACGATGAGGGTTGGCGAATTGAAATCAAATCACTGCCTCAACTGACCGATATTGGTGCTTGGCGCGGATTGGATGAGATCAATGAACCACAGTACACGCACTTTGATGAACGTTACGGCGGCTTCTACACACAAGAAGACATCAAAGACGTTATCGAATTTGCATCGCAACGCGGCATCACCATCATTCCTGAAATTGATGTACCTGGTCATTGCCGAGCCGCCATCAAGTCGTTACCACACCTATTGGTAGAAGCGGAAGATACCACCGAATACCGCAGTATTCAGCATTACAACGACAACGTCATTAACCCTGCTCTGCCGGGGAGTTATGAATTTATCGACAAAGTGCTAGAAGAAGTCTCTGCGCTTTTTCCTGCGCCTTACGTTCATATTGGTGCCGACGAAGTACCTAACGGCGTATGGTCAAAAAGCCCAGCATGCCAAGCACTAATGGAACAACTGGGTTACAGCGACTACAAAGATTTGCAAGGACACTTCTTGCGTTATGCCGAAGACAAACTTCGTAAATTGGGCAAACGCATGCTGGGCTGGGAAGAGGCTCAACACGGCGACAAAGTCAGTAAAGATACGGTGATCTACTCATGGCTAAGCGAAGAAGCGGCATTGAACTGTGCTCGCCAAGGCTTTGATGTGGTGCTGCAACCAGCACAAACCACTTACCTAGATATGACCCAAGACTACGCACCTGAAGAACCGGGCGTGGACTGGGCAAACCCACTACCACTAGAAAAAGCTTACAACTACGAGCCGCTCGCTGAAGTGCCTGCTGACGACCCAATACGTAAGCGCATTTGGGGCATTCAAACAGCATTATGGTGCGAAATTATCAATAACCAACCTCGCATGGACTACATGATCTTCCCTCGCTTAACTGCAATGGCAGAAGCATGTTGGACAGACAAACAACACCGAGATTGGACCGACTATTTATCACGCTTGAAAGGCCATCTACCTCTGCTTGATTTGCAGGGAGTGAATTACCGTAAACCGTGGAAGTAATACAAAACTGATGTCGAAACATCACGCTTGAAGAGTTTTTAAATTTTGGCTGCTGATGCAGCTTCGTAAAAAGGAAAGACACAAATGAAATACGGCTATTTCGATAACGAGAATCGCGAATACGTCATCACTCGCCCTGACGTACCAGCACCATGGACCAACTACCTAGGTACTGAGAAGTTCTGTACTGTTATCTCGCACAACGCGGGTGGCTACTCGTTCTACAACTCTCCAGAATACAACCGTGTTACTAAATTCCGTCCAAATGCGACATTCGATCGCCCAGGACACTACGTTTACTTGCGTGATGATGAGACAGGTGATTACTGGTCAATCTCTTGGCAACCAGTTGCGAAGAGCCTAGACGAAGCAAACTACGAAGTTCGTCACGGCTTGTCTTACTCTAAGTTCAAATGTGAATACAGCGGTATTACCGCAACAAAAACTCTGTTCGTGCCAAAAGGCGAAGACGCTGAAATCTGGGATGTAGTGATTAAAAACACCTCTGACAAACCACGTACGATCAGTGCATTCTCATTTGTTGAGTTCTCATTCAGCCACATTCAATCTGATAACCAAAACCATCAGATGTCTCTGTACTCGGCAGGTACGGCTTACAACGAAGGCGTGATAGAGTACGACCTGTACTACAACACCAACGATTTCGAAGGCTTCTACTACCTAGCTTCAACATTTGACCCAGATTCATACGACGGCCAACGTGACAGCTTCCTTGGCCTATACCGTGACGAAGCAAACCCGTTAGCGGTAGAACAAGGTAAGTGTTTCAATACAGCGCAAACTTGTTACAACCACTGTGGCTCTTTGCATAAGCAATTTACTATTCAGCCGGGTGAAGAAGTTCGCTTTGCTTACATTCTCGGTATCGGTAAAGGCAACGGAGAGCGTCTGCGTGCTAAGTACCAAGACCTTGCAGAAGTCGACAACGCATTTGCGGGTATCAAAGCACACTGGGATGAGCGTTGTGGCAAGTTCCAAGTGAAATCACCAAACGAAGGTCTAGATACCATGATCAACGCTTGGACGTTATACCAAGCGGAAACGTGTGTGGTGTGGTCTCGCTTTGCTTCATTCATCGAGGTGGGAGGCCGTACTGGTCTTGGTTACCGCGATACAGCGCAAGATGCAATCTCAGTTCCTCACGCTAACCCAGCAATGACGCGCAAACGTATCGTTGACCTACTGCGCGGCCAAGTAAAAGCGGGCTACGGTCTACACCTATTCGATCCAGATTGGTTTGATCCAGAAAAAGCGGATGTTAAACCATCTAAATCTCCAACCGTAGTTCCAACACCTTCTGATGAAGACAAAATTCACGGCATCGAAGACACCTGTTCTGATGACCACCTATGGCTAGTTCCAACCATCTGTAAGTACGTGATGGAAACCGGTGAGCACAGCTTCTTTGACGAAGTGATCCCTTACGCCGACGGTGGCGATGCAACGGTTTATGACCACATGAAAGCCGCACTAGACTTCTCGGCTGAATACGTAGGTCAAACCGGTATCTGTAAAGGTCTGCGTGCAGACTGGAACGACTGTCTGAACCTAGGTGGTGGCGAATCTTCAATGGTGTCGTTCCTACATTTCTGGGCACTGCAGGAGTTCATCGACCTAGCGAAATACCTAGGTAAGGAAGCCGACGTTGAAAAATACACGGTGATGGCAGCAAACGTTCGTGAAGCGTGTGAAACCCACCTTTGGGATGACGAAGGCGGTTGGTACATCCGTGGTCTGACGAAGAATGGCGACAAGATCGGTACTGCGCAACAAGCGGAAGGCCGAGTACACCTAGAGTCAAACACACTTGCGGTACTTTCTGGTGCGGTATCTCAAGAGCGCGGCGAAAAAGCGATGGACGCTGTCGATGAGAACCTATTCTCTGAATACGGCCTTCACCTAAACTCACCATCTTTTGCAACACCGAATGATGATATCGGCTTCGTAACTCGTGTTTACCAAGGCGTAAAAGAGAACGGGGCGATCTTCTCGCATCCAAACCCATGGGCTTGGGTAGCTGAAGCGAAACTGGGTCGTGGTGATCGTGCAATGAAGTTCTACGATGCACTAAACCCATACAACCAGAACGACATCATCGAAAAACGTATCGCAGAACCGTACTCCTATGTGCAGTTCATCATGGGTCGTGACCACCAAGACCACGGTCGTGCAAACCACCCATGGTTAACAGGTACATCTGGCTGGGCTTACTTCGCTGTTACCAACTTTATCCTTGGTGTGCGTACAGGCTTCGATGGCCTAACTATCGATCCATGTATCCCAACGAACTGGCCTGGTTTCGAAGTGACTCGTCAATGGCTAGGTGCAACGTACAACATCAAAGTCGTTAACCCAGACTCAGTAAGCAAAGGCGTTAAGTCGATTACTGTGAACGGTGAAGCGGTGAATGGTGCCTCTGTACCAGTTCAAGCGGAAGGTTCAGTAAACGAAGTTATCGTTACTCTAGGTTAATCATCTTTTGGGGGAGAGCTTTTCCCCTTTTGATTTATCCGATGCACTTGAGTTTGAGAAGTGCATCGGTTCGCTAGCAAAGATTTAAGACGCGGTGGGATGCCGCTCTTATCGAGGATCGAATCATGATCAAATTTGGTACAGGCGGTTGGCGTGCATTTATTGGTGAGGAGTTCACCAAAGATAACGTACGCTTGGTTGCCCAAGCAGTTGCAAACATCACGAATAACGAATCGGTTGCTGATCGCGGTTTTGTGATTGGCTATGACCGTCGTTTTCTTTCCGATAAAGCAGGTCGTTGGTTCGCTGAAGTTCTAGCAGCAAACGGCATTATGGTTAGCTTTATCGACAAATTTGTCCCAACACCTATCGTAATGTTTAAAGCGAAAGAAATGGGCTGCGCATACTCGGCATGTATAACCGCATCACACAACCCTGCCGATTACAACGGCATTAAAGTCTTCATTGAAGGTGGTCGTGACGCAGATGAAATCATCACCCAAAAAATCGAATCACAAATAGACGCGCTCACTGCGCAAGATGTAAAAAGCGTCGACTTTGAACAAGCGGTTGAAGATAAGCTGATTGAAATCATCAATCCGATGAACGAATTCGTTGACTCAATCATCGACTTTATCGACATCGGAGCGATCAAGAAGGCGAATTTACGTGTTTTGATCGACCCAATGTTTGGTGTCGCGAAAAACGCACTGCAAACCGTATTAATCAACGGCCGCTGTGACGTTGATGTGATTAACGATGGCAAAAACCCAGACTTCGGTGGGTTAATGCCTTCGCCAAGCGCTGCAACACTCTACCGTTTGATGCACCTAGTGAAAGAGCAAGGTTACGATATTGGCATCGGTACTGATGGCGATGCGGACCGTCTTGGTATTATCGACGAAAAAGGTAACTTCATTCATCCAAATGAAGTGCTACTGCTGCTTTACTACTACCTACTTGAATACAAAGGCTGGAAAGGCTCCGTGGTACGTAACATCGCAACCACCCACCTTCTCGATAAAGTCGCCGAAGATCATGGCGAGAAATGCTTTGAGGTTCCTGTAGGCTTTAAGCACATCAGCTCCCAAATGGAAGCGGATGACTCACTGATTGGCGGGGAAAGCTCTGGTGGCCTAACCATTCGCGGCCACATCAAAGGTAAAGACGGCGTATTCGCATCAAGCCTATTGGTAGAAATGATTTCAGTAACCGGCAAGAAGCTGTCTGAGTTGCTAGATGAAATCTACGGCAAGTACGGCTATGCCTACATGGCAGAAGGCGATTGCAAGTTCAAACCAGCGCAAAAAGACGTACTGTTCAACAAGATTTATGTTGAAAAGCAGTTGCCTGAGTTTGAGTTTGAAATCGAAAAAGTCAGCTATGAAGATGGTGCGAAAGTCTACTTCAAGAACGGCGGTTGGATCATCGCTCGCTTCTCTGGCACTGAGCCACTGCTACGAATTTTTGCAGAGATGCAAGATAAGGACACTGCGGAACGTGTTCTTCAACAGTTTAAAGACTTCTTGTCTTTATAACTGAACCTTGTGCCCGCTTCGAGCACTATGATGAGAGTCAACGCTCTCTGAAAAGGCGCTCATCAACAGGAGAAGAGCACTTGCCCGGCTCCACAGCCGGGCTTTTTTATTGTATGTTGGGAAGTCGTAAACGAGATAGAAAAGATACTCAGGAGCGTTAAGCAAATGCCAGGACGCCTTGCGTTTCAATTTTCACCGCGACGGACTCACCTATATTTAATGCTTGCGAAGCTGTAGCTAACAAACGGTCACCATTCGCGTTAATCACATAACGGCAGTGATCACCCATAAAATGCTGTTCCAATACGGTTACCGAACTATCTTCATCGGATTGAATTTGCACATGCTGCGGTCTTAGCAGTAAAGAGCACTCCGCCTGTACTGGAATATCTTGTTGAGCCGTGGCTTCAACCACGCCCAAGTGGGTTTCATATTCTGAATTCGAAACCCGTTTAGCAGCAAGGTAACTGCCACCACCTAAGAAATCAGCGACAAATTTACTTGAAGGCTGGTAGTAAAGCTCAGATGCTGTGCCATATTGCTCGATGACTCCATTGTTCATCACTGCCATTTTATCGGCGAAAGCAAAAGCCTCTTCACGGCTATGCGTAACAAAAATGGCAGTCACACCTTGGGCCTTAAAAATCTTACGGATCTCACTTATCAACTCATGGCGAACTTGCGTATCAATATTAGAAAACGGTTCATCAAGTAACAATAAGTCTGGGCTGTAAGCTAATGAGCGAGCAATCGCAACACGCTGCTGCTGTCCACCAGACAATTGATGAGGATAACGATCGCCATAACCTTGAAGATGCACGAGTTCTAACATCTCTTGAACTTTGGCATTTTTCTCTTTTGTCGAGCACTGCTTTAAGCCAAAGGCAATGTTTTGCTCCACCGTCAAGTGAGGAAAAAGTGCGTAATCTTGGAAAATCATCCCGATATTACGCTGTTCTGGCGGCAACCAGTTTTCCCCATCATCAATTGTGACGCAATTTAGACTCATTTCGCCTGACGTTAACGGCAATAATCCCGCAACGGCCTTTAATAGTGTTGTTTTCCCACAGCCACTGGCTCCTAGCAAACAGACAATCTGCCCTTGTTCTACCTCAAGAGACAATGATTCGAGTACAGTTTGATCGTCATATTGGCACGTTAGGTTTTTAATTGATAATGCACAGCTCATCAGTGATTTTGCTCCAGTGAACGGTTAACAACAACAAGCGGGATCAACCCAACAAGAACCAACAGAACCGCTGGCAAAGCGGCCAATTCTAAATGCTCATCCGAGGCGAAGTTATAAACGTATGTGGCTAGTGTTTCAAAGTTAAACGGACGAAGTAACAAAGCCGCATTAAGCTCTTTCATCGACTCGATAAACACTAATAAAGCCGCAATCAGTGCACCGCGCTTAACCAGCGGAAAGTGCACGCGCCACAGCATGGCATTGGGCTTACAACCCATAGTGCGCGATGCCATATCTAACGACGGAGAAATTTTATTTAAATTACTTTCGATACTACCAATCGCTACCGCGGAAAAGCGCACAACCATGGCAAATACTAGTGCGAACATGGAACCAGAAAAGATAAGTCCCGGCCTTCCCCACTCCATGGCTTTAGCAACATCGTTGACACGATGATCCATAAACAGCACAGCGACCATCACACCGATGGCTAGTACCGTTCCTGGTACTGCATAGCCCATAGAAGAAAGACGCATAAATGCCAAGCTTTCTCGTTTACCACTGACTCGATGGGTAAAGTTAACGATCAGTGCGACAGCAACACCAATAATCGCAGCAATAACAGACACAACTAAGCTATTCCATGCGTATTCACGAAACTCTGAGGTCCAACTCTGCGCAAAATAAGTGATCGCATAATCAATCAGCTGTAGTAGCGGCAAAATAAAAGCGACTGAAACCAAGCCCCAACACCAAACCAGTGCGGTCCACTTTTTCCAGCCCGTCAACTCGTAACGAAAATCTTCGTGACTGTTAAATTGGCTTTGAAAAAGCTTTTGTTTACGGCGGCTGTATCGTTCGGCACTAAGAAGCAGTACTACAATGACGAGCATCATGGCAGAAATCTTGGCTGCCGCATTAAGATTAGAGTACCCCAACCAAGTATCGTAGACCGCTGTGGTTAACGTATTCACCGCGAAGTAACTTACCGTACCAAAGTCACCGATGGTTTCCATTGCGACCAATGATAAACCTACTGCGATAGAGGGTCTTACTAACGGCATCGAGATGCGCCAAAAGCTTTCCCATGGAGAGCACTTGAGCAAACGCGCGCTTTGCAATAAAGATACATTTTGCTCCATAAACGCAGCCCGGCACAATAAATACACGTAAGGATACAACACCAAAGCCAACACAAAGGTCGCACCAGGCAACGTACGAATGTCAGGGAACCAATACTCGCCAGGTCCCCATCCGGTTACATCACGCAAAAAGATCTGAATCGGGCCTGCAAAATCAAACCAATCAGTAAAAATATAACCAATGATATAACCTGGCATTGCAAGAGGTAGCACCAATGCCCACTGCAACCATTTTTCGGTCGGCAGTTTACACATGGCCATTATCCAAGCGCTTGGAATACCAAGAATTAAGGACAGCACCATTACGCCAACAGTTAGCGCAACCGTGTTAAAAATATAAGTCGGCATGACCGTTGCCATTAAATGAGCAAACAAATCATCCGTTTCACCAATTGCGGTGTAGAAGATCGCTAAGATCGGCAAAACCAGTAGCAGAGTTATTACCCCACTACTGGTTTTCCATAAAGAGTGTTTATCTTTCATCGCCTAATTACTGCAAGGCTGTATGAAATACAAATGCTGTTGCAAATACATCTCATATCCTTTAATCAAATGGGGGTACTGTTATACCCCCACAAGGAATTAAAGGTCAAATTTCACTTCATCTAATAGCTTAATTGCCGCTTCGTGGTTGGCTGCAATATCGTCTAGAGAAAGCTTGTCTGCTTTAAAGTCACCCCAAGATTCCACAAGCTCAGAACGCTTCACGCCTTCTTTAACTGGGTACTCGTAGTTAACTTCTGCGTACATTTGCTGCGCTTTGTCACCCGTTAGGAATTCCATTAGCTTCACAGCATTGTCTTTGTTTGGAGAGTACTTAGCCATCGCCATACCAGAGATATTCACGTGAGTGCCTGTAGTCTCTTGGTTAGGGAAGTTGATGTAAACTGCATCAGCCCAAGCTTTTTGCTCTTTGTCGTTAACCATTTTACCTAGGTAGTAGCTGTTACCTAGAGAAACATCACATAGGCCTTCTTTGATCGCTTTAACTTGTGCACGATCGTTGCCTTGTGGTTTGCGAGCAAGGTTTGCTTTCACGCCTTCTAACCACTCTTTGGTTTCTGCTTCGCCATTGTGAGCAATCATTGCTGAAACTAGAGAAACGTTGTACGGGTGCTTACCGCTACGAGTACAAATTTTACCTTTGAACTCTGGCTTAGCTAAGTCTGCGTAGTTGAAATCTGCGCCTAGTTTACCTACGCGATCACGTGATGAATAAACGCTACGAGAACGTAGAGTTAGAGCAAACCACTCATTCTCTTTATCTTGGTATTGAGCAGGTACGTTTTCTTCAATGATTTTGCTATCGACTTTCTGAACTAAACCTTTGTTTGTCAGTTCAGCTAGACGGCTGATGTCTGTCGTAAGAATAACGTCAGCAGGGCTGTACTCACCTTCTTGAGCTAGCTTTTCTGCTAAGCCTTTTTTAGCAAATTTTACGTTTACTTTGATACCAGTTTCTTTAGTGAACTCATTGAACATAGGTTCAACTAGGAAAGGTTGACGGTAAGAGTAGACGTTCACTTCTTCAGCAGCCATTGCTGTTGGAGCTAGAGTAGCGCAAGTTAGTGCTGAAAGAGTTAGCAGTTTTTTCATTGTTTAATCCTTTACCATGCTAATGATAACGTTTATCAGTTGCGTTATTATATGTATGTTCAATAAGAAGACAATGACGAATATTAAAAAACCTGCTCATCGGAGCAGGTTTTATTGTGTTAAGTGTGTAACCATTTATTACAAGCTAATGATTATTTCACCGTAACAAACTCTGGGTAAGCACCAACACCACAATCATGCATGTCCATACCTTCCATTTCTTCATCTTCTGTAACGCGAATCCCAACGGTCGCTTTCAAGATTGCCCACACAACTAGGCTAGCACCAAATACCCAAGCAAAGATAACTACGGCACCTAAAAGCTGTGCACCAAACGTTGCATCACCGTTGCTCAGTGGCACTACCATTAGGCCGAAGAAACCACACACACCGTGAACTGAGATAGCACCTACTGGATCGTCAATTTTAAGTTTATCTAGAGCAATGATACTGAATACTACTAGTGCACCCGACACCGCACCAATCGCAACCGCGTACAGTGGTGATGGCGATAGAGGGTCTGCAGTGATGGCAACCAAGCCAGCTAGCGCGCCATTGAGGATCATCGTTAAATCGGCTTTACCCCAAGTAGTTTTACAAACGAATAGCGCCGCAATTGCACCAGCAGCCGCTGCTGCGTTAGTGTTTAGAAAGATCTGACCTACCGCTGTAGCATTCTCAAAATCTGAAACCATCAACTGAGAACCACCGTTAAATCCAAACCAGCCAAACCAAAGGATAAAAGTACCCAACGTTGCCAAAGGCATGTTAGAACCTGGAATCGGATAGATTTCACCATTTTTACCGTACTTACCCTTACGCGCGCCAAGCAGTAACACACCAGCAAGAGCAGCAGAAGCACCTGCCATATGTACGATACCAGACCCCGCAAAGTCACTAAATCCAGCTTCTGCTAGGAAGCCTCCACCCCATGTCCAGTAACCTTCCATTGGATAGATAAACGCAGTTAAAATCGCAGAGAAAATCAAGAAAGACCAAAGCTTCATGCGCTCAGCTACCGCACCAGAAACGACGGACATAGCAGTTGCAACGAAGACAACTTGGAAGAAGAAGTCAGACTCTAAAGAGTGGTCGGCCCCTTCACCTTGAGTACCAATTAGCGTACCAAATGAAGGTAACCAGCCTCCTTCTCCATTATCGACATACATGATGTTATAACCGACAATCAGAAACATCGTGCATGCGATGGCGTACAAACAGATGTTCTTCGTAAGAATTTCTGTTGTGTTTTTAGAGCGCACAAGGCCAGCCTCTAGCATCGCAAAGCCTGCTGCCATCCACATTACCAACGCACCGGAAATGAGGAAGAAAAAGGTGTCAAGTGCGTAACGTAACTCGGTTACTGTTGTTGTTAATTCCATAATAAGTATCTCCAATCCTTTGAATTCTTAAAGTGCTTCTGCGTCCATTTCGCCAGTTCGGATACGCACCGCTTGGTTCAGATCGTAAACAAAAATTTTACCGTCGCCGATTTTTCCGGTTTGCGCAGCTTTTGTAATTGCTTCAACAACGCGATCTACATTGTCTGCGTGAGTCGCGATTTCAATTTTCACCTTTGGTAGAAAATCGACTTGATACTCTGCACCGCGATACAATTCCGTGTGACCTTTTTGACGACCGAACCCTTTAACTTCTGATACTGTCATCCCTTCGATACCGACATCAGCCAATGCTTCTCGTACATCGTCTAATTTAAACGGCTTAATAATGGCATTGATTATTTTCATTGAGTTATCTCCGAAGCTTTCATCCTGAAACACTTCTTATAATCCAATCTACGTGCCAAGTTTTTAAGTTATTGAATAATAAAAACTAACCTCAATTTACATATCTATAAACAAAAAGGGCGCACCATATCGGTGCGCCCTTTTCACAAATTTAAAGCAACGGCAGAGAAGTTACCCAAAACTGTGCATTAAATGTTCAAAAAGTCTTTCCACTGTTCGATAAGTGCCATGAAATCCTCTATCCCACAACTTGCTGTACTTTCTGCATTGTAGAAGTCGAACTCACTTTCCATCTCGACATCATATTCATGGGCTAATGCGTTTTCTTGTACAAGAACTTCGTCGCCCTGAATCATCAAGCTAATTTCCGTGCCTGTAAGGTTATGCTCCTGAGAAGGCGCTGAAAATGACCGCTCAATTAGCTTTTCAACCTGTGCAATCTTCATCGGCTCTTTGCCAATTTCTTCTTGCAACCAGCGCCCTACAATCTCATGTCCCATGCTACATTTTACGTAGTACTCGCCCATCAACGTGTTACGAATGAATTCAAATTCCACCGAGATTGCCTATTTCGTATCAATTTGGTGCGAGTATAGCGAATTGCTCCCATAAAAAAAGCACCTCATATGAGGTGCTTTTGAATTGTGCATTTCTGATTATGCCGGTTCTTGGAAGATCACTTCTTCCGCTTTCTTGGTGTATTGATCCATTTTATGGAAGTTCAAGTAGCGGTATGTATCCGTTGCCGTAGCGTCGATTTGCTTCGCGTATTCTAGGTATTCTTCTTTGGTTGGAATCTTACCTAGAATTGCACCTACTGCAGCTAGCTCAGCTGACGATAGGTAAACATTCGCCCCAGTACCCAGACGGTTCGGGAAGTTACGCGTTGAAGTCGACATTACTGTTGATTTATCTGCAACACGTGCTTGGTTACCCATACAAAGTGAACACCCTGGCGTTTCAATACGAACCCCTGCACGTCCGAAGATACCGTAGTAGCCTTCTTCAATCAGTTGGTCTTTATCCATCTTTGTTGGTGGCGCTACCCAAAGGCGCGTCGCTAACTGGCCATTGAACTTATCAAGCAATTTACCTGCTGCGCGGAAGTGACCGATGTTCGTCATACAAGAACCGATGAACACTTCATCAATCGCTGTGCCTTGTACTTCAGACAACAAACGAGCGTCATCTGGGTCATTCGGTGCACATAGTACTGGCTCATTGATTTCAGCCATATCGATTTCAATCACATGTGCGTATTCAGCGTCTTTATCTGCTTGCATCAGCTCAGGGTTTGCTAGCCACTCTTGCATTGCAGTAATACGGCGCTCGATAGTACGGCGATCACCGTAGCCTTCAGAGATCATCCACTTCAGCATCACGATGTTAGAGTTTAAGTACTCTTCGATCGACTCTTGAGACAATTTCACAGTACAACCTGCCGCCGAACGCTCTGCAGATGCATCAGAAAGCTCAAATGCTTGCTCAACCGTTAGCGTTTCTAAGCCTTCAATCTCAAGGATACGGCCAGAAAACTCGTTGATCTTGCCCGCTTTTTCTACCGTTAGTAGACCTTGCTGAATCGCGTAGTAAGGGATGGCATGAACAAGATCACGCAGTGTAATACCCGGTTGCATCTCACCTTTAAAACGAACCAAGATTGACTCTGGCATGTCTAGCGGCATAACGCCTGTCGCAGCTGCAAAGGCAACCAAGCCCGAGCCGGCTGGGAATGAAATACCCAGAGGGAAACGAGTATGTGAGTCACCACCCGTACCGACAGTATCCGGTAGTAGCATACGGTTTAGCCATGAGTGGATAATACCGTCACCAGGACGAAGAGATACACCACCGCGGTTCATAATAAAGTCCGGAAGTGTATGGTGAGTGTTAACGTCTACTGGTTTTGGATAAGCCGATGTGTGACAGAAAGACTGCATGACAAGATCAGCAGAGAAGCCGAGACACGCCAAGTCTTTAAGTTCATCACGAGTCATAGGGCCAGTAGTATCTTGCGAACCTACTGTCGTCATTTTCGGCTCACAGTAGGTTCCAGGACGGATGCCTTCTACGCCACATGCTTTACCAACCATTTTCTGTGCAAGCGTGTAACCCTTGCCAGAATCTGCGATTTCACCTGGTTTGCGGAATACGTCCGAAGGCTCAAGACCTAGCGATTGACGCGCTTTGTCTGTCAAACCACGACCAATGATCAATGGGATACGACCACCAGCACGAACTTCATCAATCAGTACTTCTGTTTTTAGCGAGAACTCAGCTAGAACCTCACCAGTTTCGTGGTTGCAAACTTTACCTTCATATGGGTAAACATCGATAACATCGCCCATGTTGAGCTTAGTTACGTCAACTTCGATTGGTAGTGCGCCAGCATCTTCCATTGTGTTAAAGAAGATAGGGGCAATTTTGCCACCAAGCACATACCCACCAGCTCGTTTGTTTGGAACGTAAGGGATATCATCACCCATAAACCAAAGCACTGAGTTGGTTGCAGATTTACGTGAAGAGCCAGTACCAACAACATCACCAACGTAAACCAATTGATGGCCTTTGTCTTTTAACTCTTCAATTTGCTTGATCGGGCCAATAGTACCCGGTTGATCAGGGTTTATTCCTTCACGCTCGTTTTTAAGCATCGCCAGTGCGTGTACTGGGATATCAGGGCGAGACCAAGCGTCAGGTGCAGGTGAAAGGTCATCCGTGTTCGTTTCACCTGTTACTTTAAATACGGTTAGAGTGACTTTTTCTTCAAGCTTAGGCTTAGAAAGGAACCACTCAGCATCAGCCCATGATTGAAGTACTTTCTGTGCATGCGCATTGCCTGCTTTCGCTTTCTCTTCTACGTCATAGAAAGCATCAAACATCAGCAGCGTATGAGACAGCGCTTTTACTGCGATCTCTGCCAGTGCTTCATCATCCAATAGCTCAACTAGCGGTTCGATGTTGTAACCACCTTGCATAGTGCCTAGCAGTTCAGCCGCTTTTTCACGACTCACTAATGGTGATTTAACTTCACCTTTTGCTACTGCTGTTAGGAAACCCGCTTTTACATAAGCAGCTTCATCAACACCTGGAGGGATACGGTTTTCAAGTAGGTCAAGAATGACTTCTTCTTCACCTTGCGGGGGATTTTTCAGAAGTTCTACAAGTCCAGCAACTTGTTCTGCGTCTAGCGGTTTAGGAACAACTCCTTCAGCAGCACGCTCTTCGACGTGTTTACGGTAGGCTTCAAGCACGACTTTTTCCTCTCATTGCGGTTCCTCCTCTATTATTACTATTGTTAAAGTAAAGGAGTGAACATCCTTGGAAACTTGGCTCTCCATTGCCCTTGTTTTCATTCAATTATGATTGAGAAACAGCGCCGTAGAGGCCAAACTGTGGGCAAAATAATAGCAAATTTAACCTTAAATTAAAATCTTATCATTTTGACCAACATAGCAACTTACGACTAAAGTTCTGCTAATTTTGACCAAATATGCCAAGTTTTTGCTTTCTCATACCCGATTAATTAAACGATGTTCCTACGATCAAATACACAGCATCCAAATCTTGCTCGGTACGACCGTATGCCAACATTATTGGTCCTATTGGTGAGTCAACACCAAAGAAGATGGAGCCAGCATTGTAAAGCGGCGCTTCGTTTAGTTTCAGATCATTATCAGACCAAACACCGCCATATTCGACCGATGCGCCCAGGTAGACTGGAGCTTCAAACAATCCGAAATCATTATCAAACCACTTATATCGGTACACCAAACTGCTGAAAAATAAGTTCTGTCCGATCAGGCTATTTCTTGGGATTCCCGATAGGCTTAAGAAGCCGCCCAACTCTCTGGGATCAAGCGGTAAAGATGAGTTTTTACTCTCTACAAAACTATATTCAGCATGTCCGACTAAAGTATGACGCTGATGACTCACTGCACCTTTAAATCGTGCAGAGATTTCATAAACGGTATCTTCAATAATTTTGTCAGTTTCTAAAAGGCTAACGCCTTGAGGACTTTGATCATGAGACACTAAATATTCGAGATCGACTAAAAGCCCACGAGTCGGAAATGCGAAATCATCAAGTGTATCTAGGCGATAATTGGCAAACAGGCCACGACGTTCAAAATCCAATTTACCAGCAGAAGCCAAAGTAGAAAGCTCAATATCTCCGGTTGAGTAGCGAGCGCCAAATCGAAGTTCTTGCCACAATGTGGGTTGGATACCTATCGCTAACTCTGTTGTAAAATCATCGTAAGTGACCGGAAAAAAGTCATTTACTGACTCTAAATCTGGTGCTTGAGGCTCTGTTAAAGGTAAGTTTCGGCTCTCACTACCATAGGAAATTCGCCCCGATACAAAAAGTTCTTGGCTAGATAAAACAGGGGAATACAACTCAGCTTCAATCAGCTTATCCGTGCCCATTTCTACGTTGAACGCCAACTCCGCGCCATGAGAGTTTAAATTGGTAAAGTTGGTCGATATTCCTATGCCGTACTGGCTATCTGTATCGAAGTCATCTTCAAGAAAAAATCGGAAGTTGAGATAATTAGGCCCCCACGACTTCTCGTTAACATCAAAAACCAACAATGTCTCACCATCAACCTCTTCAAAGTGATAAGTGATGAGCTCGAACCGATCTAACGCGTAGAGGTTTTCAACGGCTTTCTCAATTTCGGCCGTTGAAATACGACGTCCGGTTTCTAGTTCAATACGATTCGTCAACAACACATCGCTGTAGTGCGTATTATTAACAATCACTATGTCATCAACCACACGCTGATCGCCATAAATCAAAGTTTTACGAACTTCTTGTTTGCGATCGATGTATTTTTGATAGTCCGCATTGGACAAGCGCAACCCTTTCAGCTTGTCTTTTAACTGCTTGGTAATATCGTACCCAGCTTGAAAAGCCCAAGGCATTTTGTCGAACTCGACAGTTTCCATGGTGCCCACATTGGGACGAATATAGATATCTTGAGGTTCAAGCTCGTCCACTTGCTGTTGTGTACTACGACGAACGAGATAGTTAGAGAGTTGGTCCGCGACAGTAAACAGCCCCGTAAATTCATCTTCGGTTTTGTAATCGGTGCTAATATCGACGGCAATAACGACATCAGCCCCCATGGCGCGAGCCACATCGACAGGCATGTTATTGACGACACCGCCATCAACAAGCATATGGCCATTGAGCTTATAAGGAGGAAGCGCTCCTGGTACAGACATGCTAGCCATCATGGCGTCCACAAGGTAACCATTGCCCAGTACGACTTCTTCTAGGGCAAGAATATCTGTCGCAACAGAACGATAGGGAATGGCAAGATCATCAAAAGAATCGAATCGCCCTAAGTTCCCTGTAGTCTCACGCAATACTCGCAACATGTTCTGGCCTTGCACCACACCCGTTGGTGCTCGTACCTCACCGAACCTTAAGCCGAGATCGGTATTAATTTGATAGCGGTCTTCATACTCTTTGTCACGAACTCGACGTTGGCTACGGTCAACACGATCTCGATAACCGCTGCCCCAATCGACGGTGTAGATAAAACTCTCGATTTCATCAGCACTCATCCCCGTGGCATAGAGCCCACCCACATAGGCGCCCATACTGGTACCGGTCACAATATCGACAGGGATCTGCATTTCTTCCAATGCTTTTAAAACTCCAATGTGTGCCGCCCCTTTCGCTCCGCCACCAGCGAGCACAACCGCCACCTTTGGTCGAGGTTCCAAGTCATCCGTTTTTGTTAGAGAGTTTGCGAGGGAAACAGAAGGAGTGATCATCAAAAAGGTACTAACCCAAAGCGCAAAGTTGCGAACCGATGGGCTTGATAACAGCTTTTTGAACATTCACTTCTTCCTTTATTGAATATCTGATCAAGTAGGGCGTGCTAGCAGTACTGTACTAACACGCCCTAATATGTACTAAGAATTAATCAGATAAACAAGCTAATGTTGTTGATTTGGCGATGCTACCAATCAAATATGCTATTTAACCAGTTTGATTTCTTCTCACACTGTTGCTTTATCTGACCGGTTTTATCCCAAACCGGCAGTTTGTAATCACTACGGCAGTTCATTTCTAAACCTCCATCAGATGTAGGCTTGAACCCTAATGTGGTGATTTCTCTTGGCCATGGGAGCTCTAAGCGCTCAGGAATACGCTGCTTCAAGTACTCTGCGTACACTCGTAATGCACCACTCGACCCCGTTAGATTCACGGGTTTATTATCGTCGCGGCCTAGCCAAATTGTCGTCACCTCACGACCATCAACACCGACAAACCAACTATCGCGGTTGTCATTACTGGTACCCGTTTTTCCTGCCAATGCAGCCCAACCAAACTGGCTTTGTAAGAAGCGGCCAGTGCCTTGAGCAACCCCTTGTTTCATCGCGTAGGTCGTTAGCCATGCGGCTTGTTCATCCACGGCTCTTGATGAACGAGGCAAGGATTGATACAGCACATTACCTTCCATATCCATGACTGAGCGCAGAGCGGTCAGTTTTGCACGCTTACCTGAATTCGTCAGAGTCTGATACATCTGTGCAACTTCGAATGGCGTCAAAGAAAACGAACCCAAAAACATCGAAGGCACTGGGCGAATTTCGTCTTTGTTCACGCCCAAACGCTCTAAAGTATTGGACACTTCAGGAATGCCAAGTGCCATACCTAAGCGCACGGTTGGTACGTTAAGTGATTTCGCTAAAGCAATGTAAAGTGGCACATCACCACGATATTTTCTATCGTAGTTGCGCGGCGTCCACACGTTACCTTTACTGCTCTTCAGACTTAACGGCGTGTCGTGTAGCGTCGTGCCTAGGTTGTATTTATCCGGTTGTTCTAGAGCCGTTAAGTAAATCGCTGGTTTCACTAAAGAACCAATCGGACGACTGGCATTGAGCGCGCGGTTAAAGCCTTCATAACCGACACGTTTACCACCAACCATCGCACGGATTTCACCACTATGGCGATCAACGGCCACAGCAGCGGCTTCTAACTCTTTACCACCCCGTTTAGCTAGTTCTGGGATCTTTTTCGCGATAGCTTGTTCCATTTTGCTTTGCGATACTGGGTCCAGAGACGTAAACACGCGCAGTCCGGTCTCTGCTTTAAATCGCTCCCCAACTTTTTCTTTTAATTCAATGCTCAATTGTTGGAAATAAGCTGGCTGACGGCTCGCAATACGTGGCTTGCTTTGCGTATCGAGTGGACGACTTACAGCTTGTTCATACTGCTCTGAAGTCAACATGTTTTGCTGCATTAACAGGCGCAGAACGAGATCACGACGCTCTTTCGTTCTCTCAGGGTAACGAATTGGGTTGTAGTAAGACGGCCCTTTTACCATCCCAACTAACATCGCCAGTTGATCGATTCGCAACTCCTGGATTGGCTGCCCAAAATAGTAACGCGACGCCAAGCCAAACCCGTGGATCGCTTCACCTCCACTTTGACCTAGGTACACTTCGTTTAGGTAGGCTTCTAAGATACGATCTTTGCTGTAACGGTAATCCAAAATTAGCGCGATATACGCTTCTCGAACTTTACGCCACAGTGTTTTATCACGAGTCAAAAATAGGTTTTTTGCCAATTGCTGAGTCAGCGTACTACCACCTTGAACAGTACGACCCGCCTTAATGTTCGCAACCAATGCACGTGCAATCGCGAGCGGTGACACCCCGTCATGTTGATAAAAATCCCGGTCTTCGGTCGCAAGCAGTGCATCCACCAAAATTTCAGGGAACTGATCACGACGTAAGAAAAGGCGCTGTTCATCACGGTCTTTCTCCAGCATGCCCAACATCTTCGGTTCTAGGCGCAAGTAACCAAGGTCTCCTCGAGATTCTAAAGACTGAATACGTTGCAAGCCGGAATCAGAGAAATGCAGCATAATGTGACGATCCGGCTCGGGACCATCGGCAAACTCGAATGGACGACGAATCAATTCAATCCGAGTGGAAGAAGAGGAATATTCGCCTGGGTAACGAGGTTGACTCACTTTACGGTAATTCAACACATCTAGCTCGTTGCGCAGTTCTTGGATGGTGATATTCTCACCAGGGCTTAGATTCAAGATACGGGCATAAACCACCGTTGGCAGCTCAAACAGCTGGCCTTCAAAGCGTTCTTTCACCACACTATCTAAGTAAATCCCAACAAACAGCAAAACAGCGGCAAGTGCAACGCCAGCTTTCCAGCTAAACGACCACAGAACTTTCAACCACGAACGTTTCTCGTTAGTCGGCTTTTTACTCGGCGTACGTCGAGTCTGTTTTGCGGCTCCTTTATTGGTTGTACTTTTCTTCGCTGGCGCTTTTTTCGCGCTAGGCTTCTTGCTGTCAGTCATTATTCAATTGTCTTTTTGTTTTCGTTGTTGCTACATGATTGGCAGGATCATCTGGCCAAACGTGTTTTGGGTAGCGCCCTTTCATCTCTTTTTGAACGTCTTTGTAGCTTCCGTTCCAGAAAGCCGCCAAGTCCGACGTTACTTGCAATGGACGTTGTGCCGGTGAAAGCAGTTCAAGCACCAAACGCTTGCGGCCAAGAGCCAACGTTGGGGAACCACTCTCCCCAAATACTTCTTGCATACGCACCGATAATATCGGCTCATGGCCATATTGGTAACGGATACGCTTCTTTGAACCTGTGGGCAGTTGGTAATGCTCAGGTAACCATTCATCCAGTTGTTGATTGAGTGGCCAACCTAATCGAGCATTAAACGCTTCGACCAAGTTTATCTTGCTCAGGTCTTTAACCGAACTGACAGACGTCATGTATGGTTCTAACCACTCCTCTAATGAATCCAGCAAACTGACTTCATCAAACATTGGCCATGACTGCTCAGGTAACCATTCCACCGCACAACGAATCCGAGCTAACAAGCTCTCCGCTGCCGGTGTCCAGTTTAGACTCTGTAAGCCCTGGCGGCGGACATACGTGAGTAAAGCTTGTGTCATTTTTTCTTTGCCCGGGCTTGGCAACGGCTCGCGTTCAACGACCAGCAGACCGAGTTTTGTTTGTCGCTCAGCTATTAGACGGCCTCTTTTTTCATCCCAGTCCACTACTTCTTCAGACGAAAATAGCGTATCAAAGGTCGTTCGCAATATATTGACATCCAATTCACATGCCGAATGAATTTGACTTGAATTAGAATGAGAACGCATTAAGTCAACGGCAACCAAATACTCACAGCCACCTAGCATGTCTTCCTGACGACATTCTGCACCATGACCATTAGCCAAAGTAAATCGCCCAAATTGATTTGTGCGCTGCTGCGCAATGCGATCTGGAAATGCCAAACTTAACACCAGCGGTAATGCATCTTCATCCACGCCTTTCAGGTCAAACACCGTATCCAATTTGTACGCTAGAGATTGAGCACGCTTGAACAACATCGACTTTTTTGGATGAGTACCAACAAGCCAACGATGCAAGCTATGAGCGATATTGGTAACATTTCTCTCTGGCTCTTCAATCAGTGCGACCGCCGCCAAAGCAGCATTTAACATCTTATCACTGTAAGATTGCGCTTTAATTAGCATCGCAGCCGCACGAGGCTCAACGCCTAGTTCATGCGCCTGTTTTCCTTCGGACGTTAATTGCCCTTTTTCCGTCAGTAGTCCCAATGACACCAATAGCTGCTTCGCTTGTTCCAATGACGCATTAGCGGGAACATCAAGCCACTTTAGATCGTGGATATCACTCGCTCCCCAAAAGGCAAGCTCCATAACTAAACTAGCTAAATCGGAATGCAAAATTTCGGGTTGGGGAACCAGCGGTTGCTGCTTGAACTGGTTTTCAGAATAAAGACGAACACAAATGCCCTCTTCTATTCGTCCCGCTCGTCCTGCACGCTGAATCGCTGAAGACTGTGCAATGCGTGTTTGCTCTAAGCGTGTTAAACCGTTTTTCAAATCAAAGCGGGCAATACGCTCTAACCCAGAATCAACGACGAGGCGAATGCCTTCAATCGTTAGTGAAGTTTCTGCAATGTTGGTCGCTAGAACGACTTTACGCTTACCTTGTTCTGCTGGCGTAATCGCTTTTTGTTGATCTGCAAAGCTCAGTTGACCATAAAGTGGGCATACGTCGATATCATCCGCTAAATGAGACAACCGCTCTTCAACTTGTTTTATGGCACCAACACCCGGTAGGAAAGCTAACAAAGATCCAGACTCTTTGTTCATAAGACTTTCTATTGTTTTTGCCATACTCGTAGGTAAATGCTCGTTCACACCTAACGGCTGGTAGCGCATTGCCACATCAAAGCTGCGCCCTTCAGATTCAATGTAACTGGCTTCTGGCAACAGCGATTGTAATGCTTGTTGATCAAGCGTTGCTGACATTACCACCAGCTTGAGATCGTCTCGCAATGCCTCTTGAACTTCTAAACTGAATGCCAAAGCGGTATCGGCATGAATGCTGCGTTCATGAAACTCATCAAAGATCAGTAGATCAACCCCATCCAACTCCGGGTCTGTTTGGATCATCCGAGTCATAATCCCTTCGGTTACGATCTCCAGCTGCGTTGCTGAGCTTACCTTTGCCTCACCACGGACTCGATAACCCACGCGTTGACCTACTTGCTCTCCCAATTGCTCAGCAAGATAACGGGCAATGTTACGCACCGCGAGTCGTCTTGGCTCAAGCATGATAATTTTTCCATCAACCGAATGATTTAAGAGTAACTGCAAAGGGAAGTAAGTCGACTTACCGGCACCAGGCGCCGCTTTTAAGATCACTTGATGTTGATTTTTGACCGCCGTCAGCAACTCAGGCATCACGGCTTCAATCGGCAATTGTGACAAAGGAAATACCTTATGGTGTAATGGTGGCAACATTGTACATAAAAAATTTTTTGTCTAAATAAGCAAATGCATTTCACACCCGCTTTAGAGTCCGCCACTCTACTCAAACGCTATAAACGCTTTCTTGCCGATATCGAGCTCGATACTGGTGAAATCCGTACAATCCACTGCGCAAATACAGGTGCAATGACGGGTTGTGCAACGCCCGGAAACAAAGTTTGGTTTTCTACTTCCGACAACCCGAAACGAAAATACCCCAATAGTTGGGAGTTGAGTGAAACCGAACAAGGCCACCGTATTTGTATCAATACCGCGCGCGCCAATCAATTAGCCGTAGAGGCTATTGAAAATAATGTCATTTCAGAGCTTTGTGGTTATGACACACTTCAAACTGAGGTGAAATACGGCAATGAAAATAGCCGAATTGATATCTTGCTCAGCGCAGACGACAAGCCAAAGTGCTATATAGAAGTGAAAAGCGTCACTCTTCTTGATGAGACCGACTCTACTGGACAAGGATACTTCCCAGATGCGGTCACGACTCGGGGACAAAAACACCTGAGAGAGCTCACAGAAATGGCACAAAATGGAAGTAGAGCCATACTTTTATTCACTGTTTTACATTCAGGTATTGAAAAAGTATCCGCGGCGCACCATATAGACGCGAAATATTCACTATTACTCAAACAAGCACAAGACGCTGGAGTGGAAGTTCTCTGCTACAAAGCTGAACTGAGCGATACTGGAATGAAGCTGATTTCCGCTATTGATTTTATCAATTAAGAGAAAAAATGATGTCGTCTTCACATTGACGATAACTTTGCGATTCAGTATTTGCTTGCACCGCCTCTTTTTGCTATAGATACCCGCCTTAAATTGACTGCGTAGCAGTTGACTAGGTGTAAGTAGGAGATGCTGTATGCCAGAATCAAAGAAGAAAACGATAGGCATCCTAGCCATTGCCGGCGTGGAGCCATATCAGGAAAAACCTGGTGAAGAGTACATGTCACCAGAGCAGGTTGAACACTTTACGAAAATCTTAACAGCTTGGCGCGACCAGCTAAGAGCTGAAGTGGATCGTACTGTTCACCACATGCAGGACGAAGCAGCAAACTTCCCAGATCCAGTTGACCGCGCCTCTCAAGAGGAAGAGTTCAGCCTAGAACTGCGTAACCGTGACCGCGAACGCCGTTTGATCAAGAAGATTGAAAAGACTTTGGATAAAATCAAAGAAGACGATTTTGGCTTCTGTGAGTCTTGTGGCGTAGAGATTGGCGTTCGCCGTCTTGAAGCACGTCCAACCGCTGACCTTTGTATTGACTGTAAAACACTTGCAGAAATCAAAGAGAAGCAAATGCAAGGTTAATCACCCAGCATTATGATTGTTGAAGGGAGCTCAGGCTCCCTTTTTGTTTTGGCTACCTTCGCACCCTATTTGTTTACTAAATTCGAGATACACGCATGACACGCTATGTAGGTCGATTCGCCCCATCTCCTTCTGGTCCACTGCATTTTGGTTCACTGATTGCCGCTCTTGGCAGTTATTTTCAAGCGAAAGCACAAAACGGAGCTTGGTTAGTACGTATTGAGGACTTAGACCCACCAAGAGAAATGCCAGGTGCAGCGCAACTTATCCTAGAGGCACTCAAGGCCTATCAGCTGCATTGGGATGGAGAAGTGGTATACCAGAGCGAACGTCACGACCTTTACCAAGCTCAAATAAACAAATGGCTCGAAAATGGAGAAGCTTATTATTGCCAATGTACTCGTAAGCAAATTAAAGAGCATGGCGGTTTTTATCCTGGCACTTGCCGCGATAAAAACTTGAAAGACGGCGCGATTCGCCTAAAAATGACCAAGCCTGTCGCTCATTTCCTCGACCAAAAGCGGGGAACCATTACTATTCCAGAGCAACTCGTTAATGAAGATTTCATTATTAAACGTCGAGATGGATTATTTGCTTATAATCTTGCGGTAGTATTGGACGACATCGACCAAGGCGTCACAGAAGTCGTGCGAGGTGCAGACTTAATCGAGCCGACAGGGCGTCAAATTAGCCTGTACCAAATACTTGGTCAGCCTGAAGTTAGCTACTTGCATTTACCATTGGCGATGGACAACAACGGCAATAAATTGTCGAAACAAAATCACGCGACGGCTATTGATATAGATACACCAAAACCTACTCTATTGCGCGCCATGACATTTTTAGGTTTCGAGATACCTGAAACCGTAAGGGCGGCCAACATAGAAGATATTCTTCGTTGGGGCTGCGAAAACTGGCGGTTGGAACAGCTTCCAGCAGAGATCGAGATCACACCGTGATTCTCAAATGGCATTGTGTAGGCTATCATTAGCCGCAAATTAGGCCCTAGAGGCGTATAAAACTAACCAAAGCAAGATTGGATTAAACCCAGTTATTGCCAGATGCACATGAATACAAACGACTATACACCAAGCGAACCTGCCACAATTCCAGAGCTCGCTCTCAATGTAATAACTCGTGAAGAGCACAACATTTCGCGTAAGCAGATCAGTGATAATGCGCTGAAGGTACTGTACCGCCTAAATGGTGCTGGTTTCGATGCTTTTCTTGTGGGTGGCGGGGTTCGAGACTTACTGCTTGGACAAAAACCAAAAGATTTTGACATTGCGACCAACGCAACGCCGGAACAGATCAAACAGCTATTTCGTAACTGCCGTTTGATTGGTCGCCGCTTCCGCTTGGCTCATATTATGTTTGGCCGAGACATCATTGAGGTTGCGACGTTCCGTGGTCACCACCAAGAGCAAAAGAATAAGAGCATTTCTCAGCAATCAAAAGAGGGTATGCTGCTGCGTGACAACGTCTACGGCACCATCGATGAAGATGCTGAGCGCCGTGATTTCACGATTAACTCGATGTACTACAACATCGCAGATTACTCGATTCACGACTACGCACGTGGTATTGAAGATTTAGAAGATCGCCTAATTCGACTGATTGGTGATCCAGAAACACGCTACCGTGAAGACCCTGTGCGCATGCTGCGTGCGGTTCGTTTCGCGGTAAAACTAGACTTTGATATTGAAGAAGACACCGCAGCGCCAATCGAACACATGGCACCGTTGCTCGGTGACATTCCGTCAGCGCGTCTTTTTGAAGAGTCACTCAAATTATTGCAATCCGGTCATGGCTTAGAAACCTACCACCTACTGCGTGAGTACAACCTATTCCAGCAACTATTCCCGACGATTGCAGCGCACTTTACAGAAGATTACTCCTCTCACACTGAGCAGATGTTGGATCTTGTCCTAGATTCTACCGACATGCGCATCGAAGATGGGAAACGCATCAATCCAGCATTTATGTTTGCTGCAATGCTGTGGTACCCACTGTGTGCGAAAGCCGATGAACTGATGGAAGAGCGCAACTTAGGCCATTACGACGCCATTATGGAAGCGAGCAACATCATTCTTGACGAGCAAGTTCGCACAATTGCCATTCCAAGACGCCACACCGCAACCATTCGCGAGATTTGGCAGTTACAGCTTCGTCTTCCACGACGTAACGGTAAACGTGCATTCCGTCTTATGGAGCTCAATAAATTTAGAGCTGGCTTTGATTTTCTTGAAATGCGCGGTGAAATTGAAGGTGGTGACACTCAGAAGCTTGCCAAGTGGTGGGAAACTTTTCAAAATGCAGGCCGAGAAATGCGTCAAGCAATGGCTGCCGACTTAGACGGTCAATCACCGAAAACAGGCCAGCGCCGCCGTAAAACTTATCGCAAGAAAAAGAGTAAGCCCAAATCATGATTACAGCGTACATTGCGGTAGGCAGTAACTTGGCTGATCCTGTCAGCCAAGCGAAGCAAGCGATTGAAGCATTAAAAACGCTGCCTAAATCAGAGTTTGTTCAAGCTTCTTCGCTATACAGCAGCACGCCAATGGGGCCACAAAACCAACCGGATTACATCAATGCGGTTGTGTCTATTAACACCAGTTTGACGCCTATTGAATTGCTCAATTGCACACAAGCCATAGAGCAAGAACAAGGGCGTGTCCGTAAAGACGAACGCTGGGGACCAAGAACCTTGGACCTCGACATTGTGCTTTATGGCAATGAGGTGATTAATTCCGAGAGGCTGATCGTTCCTCATTATGGAATGAAAGAGCGTGAATTCGTACTCTACCCTCTTGCGGAAATTGCACCAAGTTTACAACTCCCTGATGGGACCGAGGTCTCTAAACTACTGGAACAAGTAGATAGAAACGGCCTCAGTATCTGGCAGTCATAGCCAACTCCTAGTAAGGATAAAACCATGAAAAAAATGACCATCAACGACCTAATCAAGTGGAAGCAAGAAGGTCGTAAATTTGCTACTTCAACCGCTTATGATGCGAGCTTTGCCCAACTGTTTGAAAGCCAAGAAATGCCAGTACTTCTTGTTGGTGATTCTCTAGGTATGGTTTTGCAAGGTCACAACGATACTCTGCCAGTAACGGTCGATGATATCGCTTACCATACTCGTTGCGTACGCGCTGGTAGCCCAAATTGTTTGTTGATGGCAGACATGCCATTCATGAGCTACACCACGCCAGAGCAAGCTTGCGAAAATGCGGCTAAACTGATGCGTGCTGGTGCCAATATGGTAAAAATTGAAGGTGGTGACTGGCTTGTCGACACGGTGAAAATGCTCACTGAACGATCAGTTCCAGTTTGTGCTCATCTTGGTTTAACTCCTCAAGCTGTTAATATTTTTGGTGGTTACAAAATCCAAGGTCGCGATCAAGAAAAAGCAGACCGCATGGTAAAAGACGCATTAGCGCTGCAAGAAGCAGGCGCTCAAATCGTCTTACTAGAATGCGTACCAGCTGAGCTTGCTGAACGTATTACGCAAGTGCTTGACGTTCCTGTTATCGGTATTGGTGCAGGTAACGTAACAGATGGTCAAATTCTCGTAATGCATGATATGTTTGGTATTTCTGCCAACTACATGCCGAAATTCTCCAAAAACTTTCTTGCTGAAACAGGTGATATGCGCAAAGCCGTTACTAAATACATTGAAGATGTAGCCAACGGTGTATTCCCAGACGACGCTCATACCATTGCCTAGAGGATAAATGCATGCAAACTTTTGCGGAAATCTCAGCAGTTCGTGAACACCTTAAAACCTTTAAACGTGAAGGTCGTAAAGTGGCGTTTGTCCCTACCATGGGCAACCTTCACGAAGGCCACTTAACCTTAGTGCGTAAAGCACGCGAATACGCTGATATCGTTGTCGTAAGCATCTTTGTTAACCCGATGCAGTTTGATCGTGCAGACGATTTAAATAATTACCCACGCACGCTAGAGGAAGACTTAAGCAAGTTAACCTCTGAAGGGGTCGATGTGGTATTTACGCCAACACCAGAAGTTATCTACCCAGAAGGTCTGGACAAGCAAACCTTCGTCGATGTCCCTGGCCTATCAACAATTCTCGAAGGCGCGTCTCGACCAGGTCATTTCCGTGGCGTGACGACGATTGTGAATAAGCTGTTTAACATCGTACAACCGGATGTCGCGTGCTTCGGCGAGAAGGACTTCCAACAACTTGCTGTTATCCGCAAGATGGTTGATGACCTAGCAATGGACATTGAAATCATCGGTGTACCAACCGTACGTGAAATGGACGGTTTAGCAATGAGTTCACGCAATGGCTTGCTTACGCTGGACGAGCGTCAACGTGCGCCTGTACTTGCTCGTACAATGCGTTGGATCAGCAGTGCCATTCGCGGTGGCCGCGATGACTACGCATCGATCATCGAAGATGCAAGCGACCAACTTCGAGCTGCAGGTCTGCACCCTGATGAGATCTTCATTCGTGATGCTCGTACATTACAAGTGATCACACCAGAAACGACACAAGCTGTCATTCTGATGTCTGCGTTCCTAGGCAAGGCTCGTCTTATCGATAACCAAACGGTAGATATGGTTGTCGAAGCGAAGGAAGAAGCTGAATCTAACAATACAAACTCAGAGAGCGCAGAGTAAGCTCTGAGTCATAAAAGTAAAAAGGTCGACTCTTAGTCGACCTTTTTATACTCTACGTATAGACGCAATCCAACCCTTCAGGGCGAGTTTTAAACCGCTTGTGCAGCCACATCCACGCTGGAATATCACGTTTTATCATTTTCTCAAGCTCTTGGTTCAAGATGCTTGCCGCTTTAATCGCATTACGTCTCTCGAAACGCTCGCTAATGTCTTTTCCAATGTACAGCGTGTAATGGTGATTTTTACTCACTGTAACGCCAGATATAACCGCGCACTTTGTTGCATCAATGAGAACACTAGACCCGACGGTACTCGCCGCTTGTTCAACAGCAAAAAACGGCGCAAAAACAGAATGGCTAACGCCATAATCATGGTCGGGCAAATACCAAAGTCGATGACCATTCTTCAGAACTTTGAGCATTGATTTCACGTCTTTTCGATCAATCATTTGATGTCCAAAACGAGTTCGACCTCGATGTTGAATAAACTCATAAGCAGGATTCGAATTTGGGCGATAAACGCCATAACCTTGGGCAAACTGGCTAAAAATACGAGCGGTTATCTCCAAGTTTAAATGGTGACTGCACACCACCAACACACCACGTCCATTATTTTCCTCAGCGAGTAAACGATCTTTTCCAACAATAGAGGTTATCCGACGTATCCGCCAATCTGGCCAAAACCAAGCGATACCGGTTTCGATGATCGCCATTCCAGTATATTGAAAGTTTTTTCGTACTACGTCCTTACATTGCCAATCCGTAAAATCAGGGAAACACAGCTGGAGATTACGCAGAGCGATCTTGTGTCGGCGCTTCATTACATGCATCGCAATACAGCCGATGCTTCTACCTAAGATTCGCAATACTACGTATGGCAGTACATTAACAAGAATCGCTAAAGATCCAAATGCCAGCCATACAGACCAATATTTGGGCTTAAGTAACTGATAGGAGAAAGGCGGCGGCGGGACAATATTCATAGGATCACTCATTTATTACAAATGATTGAAACCTACCATGATAAAAACCGAAAAATTGTATGGGTATGTATTGTTATGCACGCGAAAGAGCAGCGTGAATCGCCGCTCTTTGCTTTATGAGAATGGCTTAGCTTCTTAGCCCAATCCCTTTGGTTACTAGATAATGCGCAATGGCATACAGTGCAACAACAAACACTACAAGTACACTAAATGAAGTGACAATGCCCACATCCGAGACACCTAAAAAGCCGTAGCGGAACGCATTCACCATGTAGACGATTGGGTTGATCTTAGAAACGCCTTGCCAAAATTCAGGCAGCAGACTAATCGAATAAAAGACTCCTCCCAAGTAAGTTAAAGGAGTCAATACAAACGTAGGGATGATCGAAATATCATCAAATGTTTTTGCGTAAACCGCATTGATCAAGCCACCGAGAGCAAATACCACCGACGTCATGAAGACAGTCGCGACAATAATGCCCCAGTGCTCCACTTGCAAATCAACGAACAAAAGTGACACACAAGTAACAATTGCACCGACCAACAAACCTCGAGTCACGCCGCCCATCACATAGCCAGCAATAATCACATAGTTTGGTACCGGTGCCACCAGCAGTTCTTCAATATTCTTCTGTAGCTTTGCACTAAAGAATGAAGACGCAACATTCGAGTATGAGTTGGTGATCACCGACATCATGATCAAACCTGGAACAATGTACTCCATGTAACTAAAGCCGCTCATCTCACCAATTCGAGAGCCAATAAGATTGCCGAAAATGATGAAGTACAACGTCATCGTAATGGCTGGCGGCACTAAGGTTTGCACCCAAATACGTGTAAAACGAGTGACTTCTTTGCTCAGCAAGCTGCGAAATGCCGTCCAATATAAACCGTACATTTAATTACTCCCCTCTCTTACAATGCTGACAAACAACTCTTCAAGTCGGTTGGCTTTGTTACGCATTGAGAGAACTTTAATGCCATGCTCTGTTAACTGACTGAATACCGAATTCAATCCTTGGCTTTTATCTAGTTCTATCTCTAAAGAGCCATCAACAATACTTTGTCGATTAACACCTTCAAGCTCAGGCACCTCGACTTCTGACTCAATATCCAAGATAAATGTCTCGACGCTTAGCTTACCTAGTAACGCCTTCATGGTGGTATTTTCAATCAGCTCACCACGATTAATAATGCCGATATTTCGACACAGCATCTCCGCTTCTTCTAGGTAGTGTGTCGTTAAAATAATCGTAATTCCTTGCTCTTGGTTGATCTCTTTCAGAAACCCCCACATTGAGCGGCGTAGTTCAATATCCACTCCAGCCGTTGGTTCATCTAAAATGAGTAATTGCGGCTCGTGCATCAAAGCTCTTGCGATCATTAAACGACGCTTCATCCCACCGGATAGGTTACGAGCACGCTCTTGGCGTTTTTCCCATAAATCCAATTTTTTCAGGTATTTTTCTGCTCTTTCTTTGGCTAACACTTTAGACACACCGTAATAGCCAGCTTGCTGCATCACAATTTGCTCAACGGTTTCAAACTGGTTGAAGTTGAACTCTTGTGGCACCAAGCCTAAATTCTGCTTGGCCAATTCGAGGTCGGTATCAATGTCATAACCGAAAACTTTCGTCGTTCCGGAGGTTTTATTCACTAAGGAGGAAATGATGCCAATCGTGGTCGATTTTCCTGCACCATTGGGACCCAGAAGCGCGTAGAAGTCACCCTTTTTCACTTGGAGACTTATACCTTTTAACGCCTCAAAGCCACCTGCATACGTCTTGCGCAGTTGTTCAATTTCTAATGCGTACATAAGGTCTTGATTGCCGTTTGTTTGTGATTACTAATACCGACTCATATTTAGCAGCGGTTTACTACAAAATCGCCTTGGGTATCGTATTGGAGGTCCATCAGTTTATCGTTGAATAACGATGATTACAAATAAACCTTTCGATAATATTGGAAATATAACCCTTACCTCGTAAAGGTTATCTCTGAGTAAGACAAAATAGAGCATAAAAAAACGCAACAGGACACTGTTGCGTTTTTAACTGTCAGAATGATTACGCCGTTATGCGCTGATACTGGTCTGCCTCAACATGTGCCACCGCCGCATTCAATGCTTCGTAACGGAATTGGTACATATTTTCATCAGGCACAAGGTCAATCACATGGAATTTCTCTAGCTGTTCTCGTGTTCGCTCATTCGGGCATAATAAATACACGGCACAATTGGCATCGAGAGCATCCTTAATCGCATTCTCTAACGCCAAACCGACGGTCACATCAATCATTGGTACATCCGTAAGATCGAGAATCATCACGTCATAGTCCGAAATACTAGAGTGCTGACGTGAAATGGCTTTAGAAACACTAAAGATCATCGGACCGGAAAGATAAAAGAACAGCACTTTACCATTAGCACGATCCAACAAACCACGCTCGCTGTCAGTCAGCGGCACATCATCTTCATCCGCGTCGCTGATCGCTTTTACTTGTCGCGCCTGCTCTCGGCTCAAACGCTCGATGATGATAATGTTCGAGATAAAGACGCCTAAACCCACCGCAACGATAAGATCAACGAATACTGTAAGCAACATAACGCCATACATCACCGCCATTCCGGAAAAGCTTACCTTATGTGCCCTCTGAATAAAGCTCCAGTCTAGGATGTTAAAGCCAACATACACCGCAATGCCTGCTAACACAGCCATCGGGATTGGCTCTGTTAATCCGCCAGCAACCAGTACAACCAACGCCAACATTAGTGCACGAATCACACCAGATAATGGCGAACGAGCCCCAACTTGGATATTCGTTACCGTCCCCATGGTAGCCCCCGCCCCCGGCAGCGCACCAAACAAGCCTGAGATCATGTTAGCTAACCCTTGACCTCGCAGCTCTTTATCTGAGTCGTGTTCTTTACGAGTTAATGAGTCACCGATAACCGCCGTTAACAAAGTATCAATACAACCTAATGTGCCGAGCACTAATGCATCAATGACCATCTCGACAAACATATCTGTGTCAATATAAGGGGCGACGAGAGAAGGTAACCCAGCAGGAATTTCACCGATACGACGAATATCTTCTGTATCAAAGAGAATCACAGACAATAAAGTCACCGCGACCAATGCCACGAGCTGTGCAGGAACGTATTTACGATATTGCTTAGGGAAGAAAAAAAGAATCCCCAAAGTCAGTAGTCCCAAAAACAACTCACTGAACTTAAGGTTAGAAATGGTCTCCGGCAAAGCAGATAACGTTCCGAGTACTCCCCCTGAAGGCGCAGCATGCCCCATCAAAGGCGATAACTGCAGAATGATAAGAATCACACCAATGCCAGACATAAACCCGGAAATAACGCTATAAGGCATTAAGGTAACGTATTTACCCAGTTTTAACGTCCCCAATAGGATTTGGAACGCGCCAGCCATCATGACAACCGTGAAAGTCATAGCCATGCCCGTTTCTGGGTATTTCGCCATCATACTGGTTAATACTGCGGTCATGATTACCGTCATTGGCCCTGTCGGTTCTGATATTAACGTATTAGAACCACCAAATAACGAGGCAAACAAACCGACCATTATTGCTCCCCAAAGGCCGGCCTCAGCACCGGCTCCGGATGCAACACCAAACGCTAACGCCAGAGGGAGAGAGATAATCGCCGTGGTTACCCCGCCAAATACATCCCCTTTGAAATTGATATCTTCAAAACGACTACCGAACACTGCTGATTTTCCCTGCATTCAATTTTAAAAAGTAAAATATCACTACTTTAACGAGCTAGGCGAAAATTTAAACCATAAATAGATTAAGGCTAAATTCACACCACAAATAGTTTCACCAGATTTTACTTTTTTCTTAATGAAAACTAGTCAGATGAGTCCTATCTGACGAATATTTAACGAGATCGAAATTGTAACATTGTGTATAGTTACAACACTGATCGCTTGCATGTGCACACAAACAGCGGCAGCGATTTTGTCTTTTAAGGGAAGTAGTTTGCAAAATGCCGGAAATAAAACAGTTATTTGAAAACAATTCGAAATGGTCTCAAGAGATCAAATCTGATCGACCTGAATACTTCGCAAAACTCGCTGAGGGGCAAAAGCCTGATTTTCTTTGGATTGGCTGCTCTGATAGCCGCGTCCCTGCCGAGCGACTAACCGGACTATACTCAGGTGAACTCTTTGTTCATCGGAATGTTGCAAACCAAGTTATCCATACTGATCTCAACTGTCTATCCGTCGTCCAGTACGCCGTAGACGTTCTTAAGGTTAAACACATCATTGTCTGTGGACACTATGGATGTGGTGGCGTAAATGCAGCCATTGATAACCCTAAGCTAGGTCTTATTAATAATTGGCTGTTACATATCAGAGATATCTATTTCAAACACCGCACTTACCTAGATCAAATGCCGCAACAAGATCGAGCGGATAAACTAGGCGAGCTTAATGTTGCAGAGCAAGTGTACAACTTGGGTAACTCAACCATCCTGCAAAACGCTTGGGAGCGTGGACAAGATGTTGAAATTCATGGTGTGGTATACGGAATTGAAGATGGTCGCTTAGAGTACTTAGGCATTCGTTCTAACTCTAAGGAAACCGTAGAAGCGTCTTACCAGAAAGCTCTTTCGACGATTCTAAATACAGATAACAAGCTGCTTTGTCGCTAAGTCATATCTAAAAGTTGAACAAAAAACGCCCATCTTAGATGGGCGTTTTTTTTATATTTTTAATGCTGATCTCAATGATTATTCTTGAGGTACAACTTTACCGATGTATGGTAAGTGGCGGTATTTCTGCGCGTAATCAATACCCACCCCAACGACAAATTCATCTGGAATTTCGAAACCAATCCAATCCACAGGAACATTCACTTCACGACGAGATGGCTTATCTAGGAGCGTACAAATAGCGATAGACTTCGGCTCACGTAGCGAAAGAATCTCACGGATTTTATTTAGTGTGTTACCAGTGTCAATGATGTCTTCAACAAGCAGAATGTCTTTACCTTTGATGTCATCATCCAAATCTTTCAAGATACGAACGTCACGTGAGCTTTCCATCGTATTGCCGTAGCTTGACGCTGTCATAAAATCAACTTGGTGAGTCAGTTCGATAGCACGTGCCAAGTCTGCCATAAATACAAATGAGCCACGCAATAAGCCTACCAACACAAGATCTTCACTACCTTGATAACGCTCTGTAATTTGTTTGCCTAATTCACGAACTCGCTCCTGAACTTCTTGCTCAGAAATCATGACTTCTATTGTATGTTTCATACTGTGCTCAATCTAAATTTGTGGGTTGAGGTAAGTCGCACGCAAACGATCACCTAATCTTACGGCGTGTAGTGTATCACCACGTTCATTGGGTTGAAAGTCACATCCTGTTGCCAAAAAATCTTGGAAGAAGGTCTTAGTTTTATAAAGTTCATAGCTAAATTTATCAATAATAATGACATTACTGTATATAAATTGTTCTACAGATGTTGACCTTGTGCATATGCACCATTACACTCATCACTGCTTTAAGCAACTATTAAAATAATCAATTAGGGGGTTACCCCCAATATCAACTCAAATGGCAAGGAAAATGGATATGGACTCAATTGCAAAGAGACCTAGAACTAGGCTTTCTCCAATTAAGCGTAAGCAACAGCTAATGGAAATCGCATTGGAAGTATTTGCGCGCCGCGGCATCGGTCGTGGTGGTCACGCAGATATCGCAGAAATTGCTCAAGTTTCTGTGGCGACTGTTTTTAACTACTTCCCTACACGCGAAGACTTGGTGGATGAAGTTCTCAATCACGTCGTACGTCAGTTCTCAAACTTCCTATCGGATAACATAGACCTAGACTTACATGCACGTGAAAACATCGCCAATATTACTAATGCGATGATCGAGCTTGTCAGCCAAGACTGTCACTGGCTAAAAGTATGGTTCGAGTGGAGTGCTTCAACACGTGATGAAGTATGGCCATTGTTTGTTTCAACTAACCGTACTAACCAGTTGCTGGTACAAAACATGTTCATTAAAGCAATTGAACGCGGTGAGGTGTGTGACCAGCACGATTCAGAACACTTGGCAAACCTGTTCCACGGTATTTGTTACTCACTGTTTGTCCAAGCGAACCGCGCTAAAGGTGAAGCGGAGCTGAAACATCTAGTGAATTCATACTTAGATATGCTTTGCATTTACAACCGTGAACACTAAAGCTTAGCTCGTAATATATGTCAGCCCACCGTTTGGTGGGCTTTTTATTGTCTGCTAAGCACACATTTATATTCCTATATAACAAGCATAAAAAAACCGCTGCAATGCAGCGGCTTCTATCATTCAGTCAGAAAAAGCTTACTTCTTCTTAACTGCTTTTTTGTTTGGCAGATCAGTGATTGAACCTTCAAATACTTCAGCAGCTAGACCTACAGACTCGTGTAGAGTTGGGTGAGCGTGGATAGTCAGAGCGATATCTTCTGCATCACAGCCCATCTCAATTGCAAGGCCGATTTCACCAAGTAGTTCACCACCGTTAGTACCAACGATAGCACCACCGATTACGCGGTGAGTTTCTTTGTCGAAGATTAGCTTAGTCATACCGTCTGCACAGTCAGATGCGATTGCACGACCTGATGCTGCCCATGGGAATGTTGCTACTTCGTACTTGATGCCTTCTTCTTTCGCTTCTTTTTCAGTCTTACCAACCCAAGCCACTTCTGGCTCAGTGTACGCAATTGAAGGGATAACTTTAGGGTCGAAGTAGTGCTTCTTACCAGAGATAACTTCAGCAGCTACGTGACCTTCATGCACACCTTTGTGAGCAAGCATTGGTTGACCAACGATATCACCGATCGCGAAGATGTGAGGAACGTTAGTACGCATTTGCTTATCAACGTTGATGAAGCCGCGCTCGTCAATTTCTAGACCCGCTTTTTCACCGTCGATTAGCTTACCATTTGGTACACGACCGATAGCAACTAGAACCGCATCGTAACGCTCAGCTTCAGCTGGCGCTTTCTTGCCTTCCATTGAAACGTAGATACCGTCTTCTTTTGCTTCAACTGCTGTTACTTTCGTTTCTAGCATTAGCTTGAACTTGTCTTTGATACGCTTAGTAAATACTTTCACGATATCTTTGTCTGCTGCAGGAATTACCTGGTCAAACATTTCAACAACTTCAACTTTAGAACCTAGAGAGTGGTAAACCGTACCCATTTCTAGACCGATGATACCACCGCCCATGATAAGCAGTTTTTCTGGCACTTCTTTTAGTTCTAGAGCGTCAGTAGAGTCCCAAATACGTGGGTCTTCATGCGGGATAAATGGCAGTTTGATTGGACGAGAACCAGCCGCAACGATTGCGTTGTCAAAGTTAACAACTGTTGGCTCACCTTCGCCTTCTACAAGGATAGAGTTAGGGCCAGTGAACTTACCGTAACCGTTAACTACTGTTACGTTACGCATCTTAGCCATACCGCTTAGGCCGCCAGTTAGTTGGTTAACAACTTTTTCTTTCCAGATGCGGATTTTGCTGATGTCTGTTTGAGGCTCACCGAACACAACGCCGTGGTCAGCCATCGCTTTCGCTTCTTCAATTACTTTAGAAACGTGAAGCAGTGCTTTAGATGGGATACAACCCACGTTCAGACATACACCGCCAAGCGTGCTGTAACGTTCAACTAGTACAGTTTCAAGACCTAAGTCCGCACAACGGAATGCAGCGGAGTAACCAGCAGGACCAGAACCAAGTACAACAACTTGGGCTTTAATTTCTTTGCTCATTTTGACCTCTTGTAGTCATTATCCCTAACAGGCTGAGTGGGTATCGATTTTTTATGTTTAAGAGAGATTTGTTTTAAACAGTTATTTTCAGACCGCTAACAGTTTACAGAGATGTTAATGGTGTGAAAAGTAAATCAATTTAGCCTGTGAGCTAGACAACAATTCGATTGTGAAAACCCTGAACGAAGCAAGGCTGATAACCAAATTGTCGGTAATTATGATTAGCAGAGGCGGCTAAGTTGCCGCCTCTCATTCATCTAATTTCTATTACAGAACTAGACGACGAATGTCAGATAGACATGAGTTTAGGTAAGTGATGAAGCGCGCACCTTCAGCACCATCGATCACACGGTGGTCGTATGATAGAGACAGTGGAAGTTGTAGACGCGGTTCGAACTCTTTACCGTTCCATACCGGTTTCATTTCTGACTTAGACACACCTAGGATACCAACTTCTGGTGCGTTTACGATTGGAGTAAACGCTGTACCGCCGATACCGCCTAGGCTAGAGATAGTGAAACAGCCACCTTGCATGTCAGCCGCAGTTAGCTTACCAGCACGTGCTTTCTTAGAAACCACCATTAGCTCTTCAGATAGCTCGTAGATGCCTTTCTTGTTCACGTCTTTAAATACAGGAACAACTAGACCGTTTGGTGTATCTACCGCGATACCAACATTCACGTATTTCTTCAGAATTAGGCTCTCACCGTCTTCTGATAGAGAAGAGTTGAACGCTGGGAACGCTTCAAGCGCTTTAGCTACCGCTTTCATGATGAACACAAGTGGTGTGATCTTCATGCCAGTGTCTTTCTTCGCTTCAATCGCGTTTTGCTCTTTACGGAATGCTTCAAGAGCAGTGATGTCTGCGTTATCCCACTGTGTAACGTGCGGGATCATTACCCAGTTACGGTGTAGGTTTGCGCCAGAGATCTTCTTAATGCGAGATAGCGGTTGAACTTCTGTCTCACCAAACTTGCTGAAGTCCACTTTTGGCCATGGTAGTAGACCAAGAGCCGCGCCGTCGCCTTTGCCAGATGCTGCTGCACCTGCGCCAGACTCAAGACGCTTAAGTGCATCTTTCACGTAAGCTTGAACGTCTTCTTTTAGGATACGGCTCTTACGACCAGAACCTTTAACCTTAGAAAGATTAACGCCAAATTCACGCGCTAGACGACGAACAACTGGAGACGCGTGAGCGTACTCATCGTTTTCTTTGAAATCGCCAGTCGCTGCTGGAGCTGCTGCCGCTGGAGCTTCTGCTTTAGGAGCCGGAGCTGCAGGTGCTGCCGCTTGAGCTGGAGCTGCTGCAGGAGCAGGTGCTGCACCCGCCACTTCGAATACCATGATTAGTGAGCCAGTAGACACTTTGTCGCCAGCTGCAATCTTGATTTCTTTAACTGTGCCAGCGAATGGTGCAGGAACTTCCATAGAAGCTTTGTCACCTTCAACAGTGATTAGAGATTGCTCTTCTTCCACTGTGTCGCCAACAGCAACCATGATCTCAGTAACTTCAACTTCGTCGCCGCCGATATCTGGAACGTTCACTTCTTTTGCCGCAGACGCTGCTGGAGCTGCTGCCGCAGGAGCTTCAGCAGCCGCTGGTGCTGCTGGAGCGCCTGAACCTGCTGTTTCGAACACCATGATAAGTGAGCCAGTCGATACTTTATCGCCTGCTGCAACTTTGATCTCTTTTAGAGTACCTGCGAATGGCGCTGGAACTTCCATAGAAGCTTTGTCGCCTTCAACAGTTAGAAGAGATTGCTCTTCTTCGATGCTGTCGCCAACGGCAACCATGATTTCAGTAACTTCTACTTCATCACCACCGATGTCTGGTACGTGAACTTCTTTTAGTTCTGCCGCTGCTGCTGGAGCTGGAGCTGCTGCTGGAGCTGCTTCTGCCGCAGGAGCAGGTGCAGCGTCAGCTGCACCCTCGGCTTCGAAAATCATGATTAGAGAACCAGTAGAAACCTTGTCGCCTTCTGCAACTTTGATTTCTTTAACGATACCCGCTTGAGAAGCAGGAACTTCCATAGAAGCTTTATCGCCTTCAACTGTGATCAGAGACTGCTCTTCTTCAACCTTGTCGCCAACGCTTACAAGAATCTCAGTAACTTCAACCTCATCCGCACCGATGTCTGGTACATTAATTTCGATTGCCATTTCTTATCTACCTTCTTAATTAAGCGTATAGCGGGTTTGTTTTCTCTGTGTCGATGTCGAATTTCTTAATTGCTTCTGCAACTACAGATTTCTCAACTTCGCCACGTTTCGCTAGTTCAGTTAGCGCTGCTACTACTACGTAACCTGCGTTCACTTCGAAGTGACGACGTAGGTTTTCACGGCTGTCTGAACGACCGAAGCCATCAGTACCAAGAACTTTGAAAGACTCAGCAGGAATGTATGCACGAACCTGCTCTGCGTAGTTCTTCATGTAGTCAGTTGCTGCGATAGCAGGTTCAGTACCCATTACTGTTTGGATGTAAGGTACTTTCGCTTCCGCTTCTGGGTGAAGCATGTTGAAACGCTCTGCATCTTGGCCATCGCGAGTTAGTTCGTTGAATGACGTTACAGAGTAAACATCAGAAGCAACACCGTAATCTTCGCTTAGGATTTGAGCTGCTTTACGTACTTCATTCATGATAGTACCAGAGCTCATTAGCTGAACTTTCGCTTTGTCGCCCGTGTAAGTTTCTAGCTTGTAGATACCTTTACGGATGCCTTCTTCAGCGCCTTCTGGCATTGCTGGCATTGCGTAGTTTTCGTTCATTAGCGTTAGGTAGTAGAACACGTTTTCTTGTTCTGGACCGTACATGCGACGGATACCGTCTTGCATGATTACTGCTACTTCGTACGCGAATGTTGGGTCGTAAGAAATACAGTTAGGAACCGTACCCGCCAAAATGTGCGAGTGGCCGTCTTCGTGCTGTAGACCTTCACCGTTCAACGTTGTACGACCCGCAGTTGCACCTAGTAGGAAACCACGTGCTTGTTGGTCACCAGCCATCCACGCCATGTCGCCAACACGTTGGAAGCCGAACATTGAGTAGTAGATGTAGAACGGGATCATTGGTAGGTCGTTTGTCGAGTATGAAGTCGCAGCAGCAACCCATGAAGACATAGCACCTAGCTCGTTGATACCTTCTTGTAGAACCTGACCTGAAGTCGCTTCTTTGTAGTAAGAAACAACGCCACGGTCTTCTGGTGTGTAAGTTTGGCCGTGCGGGTTGTAGATACCGATTTGACGGAACAGACCTTCCATACCGAATGTACGTGCTTCGTCAGCAATGATAGGAACGATGTTCTTACCAATGTTCTTGTTCTTAAGTAGAACGTTTAGCGCACGTACGAATGCCATAGTAGAAGAGATATCACGCTTCTGTTCTTCTAGTAGTGGCTTGAATTCTTCTAGCTCAGGAACGATGAATTCTTGAGTGAATTTTGGTAGACGCTGTGGCGTGTAGCCGTGTAGCGCTTTACGACGAGCGTGTAGGTATTCGTACTCTTTTGAACCTTCTTCAAGTTTCAGGTACGGAAGTTCTTTCACTGCTTCGTCAGTTAGGATGTCTTGAAGACCTAGACGGTCACGTAGGTGTAGTACGTGAGTCATGTCCATCTTCTTAACTTGGTGCGCGATGTTCTTACCTTCAGCCGCTTCACCCATGCCGTAACCTTTAACAGTCTTAGCTAGGATTACTGTTGGACGACCTTTAGTTTCTGCCGCGTTTTTGTATGCCGCGTATAGCTTAGAAGACTCGTGACCACCACGCTTAAGTGCGAAGATTTCGTCATCAGTCATGTCAGCAACAAGTGCAGCTGTCTCTGGGTACTTACCAAAGAAGTGCTCACGTACGTACGCACCATCTTTTGATTTGAATGTTTGGTAGTCGCCGTCGATCGTTTCATTCATAAGCTGTAGAAGCTTACCAGTCGTATCTTTAGCTAGTAGTGAATCCCAGTTGTTACCCCAGATTACCTTCACTACGTTCCAACCAGCACCTTTGAACAGACCTTCAAGTTCTTGAATGATCTTACCGTTACCCATTACAGGGCCATCTAGACGCTGTAGGTTACAGTTGATTAGGAAGCATAGGTTGTCTAGTTTCTCACGCGCAGCGAAAGAGATAGCACCACGTGATTCTGGCTCATCCATCTCACCGTCACCTAGGAACGCGTAAACGCGCTGCTCTGAAGTATCTTTAAGACCACGGCCTTCTAGGTACTTAAGGAAACGAGCTTGGTAGATAGAAGCGATTGGACCTAGGCCCATCGATACTGTCGGGAACTGCCAGAATTCAGGCATCAATTTAGGGTGCGGGTATGAAGGAATACCTTTGCCGTCTACTTCTTGACGGAAGTTGTCTAGCTGCTCTTCAGTTAGACGACCTTCAACGAATGCACGTGAGTAGATACCTGGTGAAATGTGACCTTGGTAGTAAACTAGGTCGCCACCATCCTTCTCGTTTGGTGCACGGAAGAAGTGGTTGAAACATGTCTCGTAGAACGCAGCAGAAGACTGGAAAGACGCCATGTGGCCGCCTAGCTCTAGGTCTTTCTTAGATGCACGTAGAACGATCATGATAGCGTTCCAACGAATAATTGAGCGAATACGACGCTCAAGTGTTGTGTCACCTGGGTATGCTGGTTCTTGGTCTGCAGGAATCGTGTTGATGTAGTTAGTTGTGATACCTGTTGGCATATCAACACCGTCTAGACGTGCTTTATCTAGAACTTGCTCTAATAGGAATTGAGCACGCTCTAGACCTTCTTCACGTACAACTGACTCAAGCGCTTGTAGCCATTCTTGAGTTTCCAGTGCATCTACGTCATGCTTCATATCAGACATGGCGATCTATCCTTCTGTTGGTTGGATCTACTTATTTAAGTAACGCTCTTACGAGTCATTACCCTGCTGAATTCGACGTAGAGAACGCTCTCGTCGAGACTCTTCTCGAGTCAAATCCAACAATGTTTCTTCGATGTAAGCCAAGTGCGAGTGGGACATTTCTCGCGCCTTTTCAGGCTGACCAGAAACAATCGCATCCACGATATTGGCTCGGTGTTTACTGACTTTCTCGACCGCTTCTGGGCGGCGACGTAGTAATTTAAAATTTTGTAGAATATTTTGCTCAAGCAAAGGTGCTAAGCTTCGAACAATGTGCAACAAAACCACGTTGTGCGCGGCTTCTGTCAAAGCGATCAAAAATTGCATTACTTCCGCAGATTCAGCTTCGATATCGTTGTTTGCTTGCTCTTGGCTAATGCGCTCAAGGCAACCTTGAATACGCGCAAAATCTTCTTCGGTACCACGTAAAGCTGCAAAGTAGGCTGAAATTCCTTCCATCGCATGACGAGACTCAAGCACATCAAGCTGGGTTTCAGAATGACTAGACAACAAATTCAACAAGGGATCTGAAAAGCTCTTCCAGATATTCTCACTTACGAATGTTCCGCCACCTTGGCGACGAGTCAACAAACGCTTCGCTTCCAAGCGTTGAATGGCTTCTCGGACTGAAGGACGAGACACATCGAACTGTTTTGCCAGTTCACGCTCTGGAGGCAGTTGTTGCCCCGGAGACAATGTTCCTTCCACTATCAACCTTTCTAACTCTTGTTCTATAACATCAGAGAGTTTTGGCTGACGAATCCTTTGATAAGCCATAATTTATTGTTCTTCTACTCTTGCAGGTAATTGGTAATACCAATTTTAAGTTGGTGCAGAAATTAACATAATTAAAACGCCACTGTCCAGCCGAAAATTGACCTAAATCATAGAACGAGCTTACTTCCAACACTCTGATAACAATCGACTGTTAAAACAGCAATAGAATTGGTATGACCAATTACATAAAGCATACAAATGGGAAGTCGACGTGCTAGCAGTTTTGGAAAAGAAATACAGAAAATGACAAAATTATCAGTCTATTTATTCACCAAAACGGCATATGCGAGCGTAAAAATGTAGTTAACTTTTAACAATCATTAATATTTCTGGTATCAAAAAAAGGCATACCTGATCGTATGCCTTATTTATTTCGCTTTTTTGAATTTACACTTTCGCTACAAATCAACGCTGTATAAGCAGTCTATATTTCACCCAATCAAAGCTTAGACCAGGATCGCTTTTTCTCAAGGGCGCAATATATTGATGACCGGTAATTCGTGGCGGGGTGATTTGAGGATAAGACTGCATAATCACCTCAGTGATCTCTGCAAGTGATTGATATTGCGCTTCTGTGTAGGCAGTAAATTCTGTCCCTTCAAGCTCGATACCAATGGAATAGTCATTACAACGCTCCCTGCCTGCGAAACTGGATTGACCGGCATGCCATGCTCTATCAAGAAAAGAAACAAATTGAACAACCTCGCCGTTTCTTTTAATCAAGCAATGTGCAGAAACGCCCATTTTGTGAATGACTTCAAAAAATGGATGTTCATTTGGGTCTAGCTTGCCAGTGAAGAAGTCCTCTATATATGGTCCACCAAACTGCCCAGGAGGCAAACTGATATTGTGTACCACCAGCAGAGAGATGTCGTTTATATCAGAGCGGGCATCAAAAAATGGTGACGGAACATGCTTTGCTTGTGTCAGCCAGCCATTCTCGATAATTGGGCGCATATCAACCTCTCTACTTTGCAAATTAACTGCTGAAATTATTGACACCGGAGAGTATCATTCGTTGCCATCTCCCTTTCAAGACAAGATTTGCGATGAAGAACACACACAACATTCAAGAACGCCTAGAATACCTTAAACAACAACTCCCTTTAGAGATCACTCGCTCTGTCGCTGATACCTTAAAAGAAGATCTAGGTGGCAGTGTCGACGCAGATAATGACATTACTGCATCTTTGATCCCTGCCAATGCGGTCAATACCGCAACGATTATTACTCGTGAGTATGGTGTGTTCTGTGGTCAAGCATGGGCAGATGAAGTTTTTAAGCAGCTCGGTGGCAAGGTCAGTATTGAATGGCACGTAAAGGACGGCGATAAAGTCGAACCTAACCAAACCCTTTGCACGCTGACAGGCCCTGCTCGTGACTTGTTGACTGGTGAGCGTAACGCAATGAACTTCATCCAAACGTTGTCTGGCTGCGCAACAGTTACCGCAGAGTACGCTGAAAAAATCGCGCATACTGAGTGTCGTCTACTAGACACACGCAAAACCATTCCTGGTCTGCGTAGCGCACTAAAATACGCCGTGACGTGTGGTGGTGGCTTTAACCATCGCATCGGCGTGTTCGACGCTTACCTCATTAAAGAAAACCACATTATTGCTTGTGGTGGCATCACTCAAGCCATCCAAAAAGCGAAAGAGCTTAACCCAGGCAAACCGGTAGAAGTAGAAACGGAAAGCTTAGAAGAGTTGAAACAAGCGATAGAGGCTGGTGCCGACATCATCATGCTCGATAACTTCACAAAAGAAATGATGCGTGAAGCCGTAGCGATTAACGCAGGTCGTGCCGCTTTAGAGAACTCCGGCAACATTACGCTAGAGACCATCGCAGAATACGCAGAAACCGGTGTCGATTACATTTCGGTAGGCGCGTTGACTAAGCATTTAAAAGCGATGGATCTTTCGATGCGCTTCAAATAATAAAAGCAACAAATCTGAAATTACTTCAACTAACTCAGTGATTTGTGAGTAATTCATCATTTAAAAGGGCCAATTGGCCCTTTCTTTTTATCCACTAAAAAAATAGTACTACTCGCAAAACTCTGCATGCGATATGCAACTTTTCACCAAAGAGTTTTATCTCACTCGAGAGCCCATCCCTTCCCCATTTTCAACCCACCTTAACTCTCCATAATCTTTCGCCAATGCAAGAGCATTATTAATTTTTAGGAAAGGGTTAAAATGAAAAACAGTAAACAAAAAAAACAACAGGGTTTTACTCTGATCGAATTGATGATCGTGGTAGCAGTTATCGGTGTTTTAGCAGCGATTGCAATTCCTCAATATCAAAAATATGTAGCGAAATCAGAAGTCGCATCCGCATTAGCTACATTAACTGGTGTAAAAACTAACGTTGAAGCTTACGCTGTAGAAAATGGTGCTTTTCCGGATGGTTCAACAGCTAACCAAACAGAAGCAGATCTAGGTGTACCGAGCACAATCCCTTCAGGTGTTATCGCATTTTCAACTGCTAGTTCAGCTGGTGGCACTATCAAGTTCACGTTCAATGCCTCAGGCGTAAGTAACCTTATCACTAGCAAAAACTTTGAGTTGGTTCGTGCTTCTGATGGTACTTGGACATGTCAAGGCTCCTCAGCTAGCCCTGTTACAGACGATTTGTTACCAAAAAACTGTCGATAGTATAGATGCTAACCAACCTCTCAACCATTCTTCGCCAAAAAGGGTTACTGACGTTTTCCCAAGAAGAATCGTTAATAGAGCAAGTCAAAGCTTCTGGCATTTCGATGCCAGAGGCTTTACTCAGTTCTGGATTATTTACATCAAGCGAACTCGCTGAGCACTTAAGTTCTCTCTTTGGTTTAAATCAGCCCGAGTTATCTCAGTACGAGTATGCTTCGCTTTGTCAGCAACTTGGCCTTAGGGAATTAATCACGCGGCATAACGCACTCCCACTCCAGCGTACGTCTTCAACGTTATTACTCGCCGTTGCCGACCCCACCAACCAACAAGCAGAAGATGATTTTCGCTTTGCCACTGGTTTACAGGTTGAATTGGTCTTGGGGGAATTTAGTCAACTCAGCGCGGCAATTCGACGCTTGTATGGTCGTTCATTGAGTCATGAGAAGTCCGGGTTAAAAGAGATCAACCAAGAAGAGTTAGCCAATCTGGTTGACGTGGGCGCAGATGAAATCGACAACATTGAAGACTTGAGCCAAGATGAGTCTCCTGTTAGCCGTTACATCAACCAAATTCTATTGGACGCTGTGCGCAAAGGCGCATCCGATATCCACTTTGAGCCTTATGAAAAGATGTACCGCGTGCGCCTGCGCTGTGATGGCATCTTAATTGAAACACAGCAGCCACCAAGCCACTTGAGTCGCCGCTTATCCGCTCGTATCAAAATCCTCTCTAAGCTTGATATTGCAGAGCGACGTTTACCACAAGATGGGCGTATTAAGCTCAAGTTGAATCAAGACACCGCAATTGATATGCGTGTATCCACGCTGCCTACTCTATTTGGAGAGAAAATTGTACTACGACTGCTCGACAGCAGCTCTGCGTCATTGGATATCGACAAGCTTGGTTATAGCGAACAACAAAAACAATTGTACTTGGATGCGCTGCGTCGCCCACAAGGCATGATTCTGATGACAGGTCCAACCGGGAGCGGAAAAACCGTTTCTTTGTACACCGGGCTGAGTATCCTCAATAAACCAGAAATCAACATTTCTACGGCAGAAGACCCAGTAGAAATTAACTTATCGGGCATTAACCAAGTTCAAGTCCAGCCTAAGATTGGTTTTGGTTTTGCCGAAGCACTGCGCTCTTTCTTACGTCAAGACCCCGATGTGGTAATGGTCGGTGAGATTCGTGACTTAGACACTGCAGAAATCGCGATCAAAGCCTCGCAAACTGGTCACTTAGTACTTTCAACCTTACATACCAATTCTGCGGCTGAAACGGTTATTCGTTTATCAAACATGGGCGTAGAAAGCTTTAACTTGGCCTCATCTCTTAGTTTGATTATTGCCCAGCGCTTAGCCCGTAAACTGTGCTCGCACTGTAAACAATCACAAGAGCTTACCGTTCAGCTACAACATCTTGGAATTCAAGCAAGCGACAACATTTTTAAAGCCAATCCCGATGGATGCAATGAGTGTACCCATGGTTATTCCGGCCGAACGGGGATTTATGAAGTGATGCGCTTTGATGAATTTCTTTCCGAAGCGCTTATTAAAGGTGCCTCGGTACATGAACTAGAAAAACTCGCCATCGCAAATGGTATGAGCACGTTACAAATGTCGGGCATAGAAAAACTCAAACAAGGGATCACAAGTTTTAGTGAACTACAGCGCGTACTTTATTTTTAATCCTTTAATCAGCAGTCACCTCTATGAAAAGCACTACACCACAACTTAAAAACTTCCGCTGGAAAGGCATCAACAGTTCAGGCAAAAAGACGTCTGGACAAACCCTCGCGATGACAGAAATTGAAGTACGCGAGCGTCTAGACGCACAGCACATCAAGATCAAGAAGTTAAAGAAAAGCAGTATCTCGTTTCTCACTAAACTCAGCCATCGCGTGAAAGGCAGAGACATCACGGTGTTTACCCGTCAGATTTCGACGATGTTGATAACCGGTGTACCCTTAGTTCAGGCTTTAAAATTGGTCTCAGAAAATCATAAAAAAGCAGAGATGAAATCCATTTTGATGAGCGTGACACGCGCCGTTGAAGCGGGGACGCCCATGTCAAAAGCAATGCGCACTGCAAGTGAACACTTTGACCCACTCTATACCGACCTTATCGCAACAGGTGAGCAATCCGGTAACTTAGCGGAAGTGTTCGAGCGCTTAGCCACCTACCGAGAAAAAAATGAGCAGCTTCGTGCGAAAGTGATCAAAGCACTGATTTACCCAGCCATGGTAGTGCTAGTAGCGTTAGGAGTGTCGTTTATCATGCTCACCAAAGTCATTCCCGAGTTTGAAAAAATGTTTGTTGGTTTTGGTGCTGACTTACCGTGGTTTACCAGGCAAGTGTTAGATCTTTCCGCCTGGACACAAAACTGGAGCCCATTTATAGCACTAGGCTCTATCAGTCTATTCATCTCAGCGAGAATCCTCTCTAAGCGTTCAGATTCTTTTCGCTTAATGCTCAATCGCTCTGTGCTTAAATTTCCTGTCCTCGGGCCCGTATTATCAAAAGCCGCTATCGCCAAATTTAGTCGAACACTCGCCACAAGCTTTACAGCGGGTATTCCAATTCTAACCAGTTTAAAAACCACATCAAAAACCTCAGGAAACTTACACTATCAACTCGCCATAGAAGAAGTTTACCGTGATACCGCCGCAGGTATGCCAATGTATGTTGCCATGCGTAACTGTAATGTGTTCCCTGAATTAGTGTTACAAATGGTCATGATCGGTGAAGAGTCTGGTCGACTTGACGACATGCTCAATAAAGTTGCAACGATCTACGAGTTTGAAGTCGATAACACCGTCGACAACCTTAGTAAAATTCTAGAGCCACTAATTATCGTTTTTTTAGGTATCGTTGTTGGCGGATTAGTGACAGCAATGTACTTGCCAATCTTTAACTTAATGAGTGTATTGGGCTAGAATGAGCTGTTAACTCCTTTAAAACAGCATCTTGCTGATTTCACTCATCGCTCAAGAGACAAATATGGAAGTATTCCAGTACTACCCTTGGCTATTCGTTGTGTTTGCCACCATCTTCGGTCTGATCGTGGGTAGCTTCCTCAATGTGGTTATTTATCGACTACCTAAAATCATGGAACTAGAATGGCGACGCGAATGTGCCGAGTCATTTCCTGAATACAAAATAGAACCTCCTAAAGAAGTGCTGACCTTGAGCGTTCCACGCTCCTCCTGCCAGAAATGCGCAACATCGATACGTATTCGAGACAACATTCCTGTGATTAGCTGGCTGCTCTTAAAAGGTAAATGTCACAGCTGTCAGGCAACCATTAGTGCACGCTATCTACTGATTGAACTGCTCACTGCATTCTGCTCAGGCTTTATCGCTTATTACTTTGGTTTTAGTTACTTTACCGTTGCACTACTCTTTTTCACTTTTATCTTAATCGCCGCAACATTTATCGATCTCGATACTATGTTGTTACCTGACCAATTAACATTACCATTAACTTGGGCTGGCATTGCCTTAGCATTAGTCGAAATAAGTCCTGTTACTCTACAAGATTCTGTCATTGGTGCTATTGCTGGTTACCTATGTCTCTGGTCCGTTTACTGGGGCTTTAAGTTACTTACTGGTAAAGAAGGAATGGGGTATGGTGATTTCAAACTACTAGCGGCACTAGGAGCTTGGCTAGGTTGGCAGTCACTGCCGATGATCATTCTACTTTCTTCTGTGGTTGGCATCGTATTTGGCATCATTCAACTACGCTTGCAAAAGCAGGGAATTGAAAAAGCTTTCCCTTTCGGTCCTTACTTAGCAATTGCTGGTTGGATAAGCTTAATTTGGGGCGACCAGATTTTAAACTGGTACTTTACTTCAGTTCTAGGAGTGTAAATGGCTTTGGTTATTGGTTTAACAGGTGGTATCGCTAGTGGAAAAACAACCGTCGCGAATCTGTTCAAACAACAATTTAAAATCGATATCGTCGATGCCGACATTGTAGCAAGAGAAGTTGTCGAGCCAGGTACTCCCGGCCTAAACGCGATTATTGAACATTTTGGTCACGATATAGTTCGTGAAGACCAAACTTTAGATCGCGCAAAGCTGAGAGAAAAAATCTTTTCGAATTCAGATGAAAAAGCATGGCTCAACGCACTGTTGCACCCGATAATTCGTGAAAAGATGATCGAAGATTTGCAGCAAGTCACTTCAGAGTATGCGTTACTTGTGGTGCCGTTGCTCGTAGAAAACAAGCTAGATAGTTTGTGTGATCGCGTTCTTGTCGTCGATGTAGAACCGAATACACAGATATCTCGCACGATGAAACGAGACAATGTGAGTGAAGATCAAGTTCGCGCCATCCTTGCCTCTCAAGCATCAAGAGAGCAAAGGCTCGCGCTTGCAGACGATGTGGTTAAGAATAATCCAAGTGACCCTGATCTTTTGCTTCAAATCACAGATTTGCACGAAAAGTACCTAGCCATGTGTAAGAAAAATCTGCGAAAATAGGAACGAAACTCACAAAGGCTTATGTCGATGACCACGCACAAATTTGAACATCCGTTAAATGAGAAAACTCGTATTTATCTAAGAGTAGAGTCTCTGCTGCGTCAGGCTCACTTGGCCTCTGGGTTTAGCGAAAATCATCAGTATCAACTGTTTTTCCGTGCGTTATTCGATATGGTTGAGATCTTCGAACAAATCCAACTGAAAAGTGAACTGGCTAAAGATCTTGAGAAGCAGCGGCTGTCGTACCGCCATTGGCTCAATGTTGATGGTGTCGATCAAGACGCATTAAATACCCTACTACAAGAGATAGATGTCGTTCATAGCCAACTAATGGGTGCTGAACGTTTTGGCCAAGCATTAAAAGAAGATCGCTTCCTAAGCTCTATCCGTCAACGCTTTAATCTACCGGGTGGTTCATGCTGTTTTGATCTGCCAGCATTACACTACTGGCTTCATCTACCTATTGAACGTAAAAAGCGTGATGCACAACAGTGGCAAGCAAGCTTAAAGCCCTTATCTGATGCGCTTTCGTTATGGTTAAAGCTCACTAGAGAGACCGGACATTTCAAAGCTCAAATCGGTCGTGCAGGTTTCTTCCAAAGTGACGCTGATGAAGCCAACATTCTAAGACTTCACATCCCAATGGAATATGGCGTGTATCCTATGATTTCAGGCCATAAAAACCGCTTTGCGATCAAGTTTATGTCGTTTGAAAACGGTCAAGCGTGCACACAAGATATTGAATTTGAACTTGCTGTGTGCAGCTAAGACGACACTACGCCTCGCCTCCATAATCTAAAATTCAACGCTTTATTGCGCTTATATTTGATAAAATTTCGTAGCAGCAATAGCGCGTTGAATAAGCCATCTTTAATTCGTTTAGGTATACTACCCTTTAACACCAATTAGTAATGGGACGCTCAACTATGTCTAAAGTTACCATCGTTCAATGTCCACAATGTGGCGCCGACGTAGAATGGGGAGAACAAAGTCCTCATCGCCCTTTCTGCAGTAAACAATGCCAAATGATTGATTTTGGTGAATGGGCAGATGAAGAAAACACCATCCCAGGCGCACCCGATATGTCCGATAGTGATGGTTGGTCTGAAGACCAGTATTAAATTGAGACCTAGGGTAAAGGAATACCCTAGGTTCCTTCTTGGGGAATCTGAATCACGCTCCTTCGTCGCTGTCCAGAATGACGAATTTTAACCTCGGTACTCTATAATCTTTGACCATCATTTTCCGTCATTCCGAGGAGCCATAGCGACATCAGGAATCTACTCACAGTAAGGATGAAGCTAACAACTTAAACACTTGCATGCTCGACTAGTAGATTCTGAATCACGCTCCTTCGTCGCTGTCCAGAATGACGAATTTTAACCACGGTACTCTATAATCTTTGACCATCATTTCCTGTCATTCCGAGGAGCCATAGCGGCATCAGGAATCTACTCATAGCAAGGATGAAGCTAACAACTTAAACAATTGCATGCTCGACTAGTAGATTCTGAATCACGCTCCTTCGTCGCTGTCCAGAATGACGAATTTTAACCACGGTACTCTATAATCTTTGACCATCATTTCCTGTCATTCCGAGGAGCCATAGCGACATCAGGAATCTATTCACAGCAAGGCAGAGGCGTGGAGTGTACGTCAGTGCATGAGCATCGACAGCGCAGGTCGGGTGAAAAGAAACGAGCAAGCTAATTACACAAATAAAAAAACGGAGCCCTAAAAGGACTCCGTTTAAGATGAGAACGCTAGTTATAGCATTACTTCTTAGCAAGTTTCTCTTTGATACGAGCAGACTTACCAGAACGCTCACGTAGGTAGTACAACTTGGCACGACGTACTGCACCACGGCGTTTAACTTCGATGCTATCAACGATTGGAGAGTGTGTTTGGAACGTACGCTCAACACCTTCACCGTTAGAGATCTTACGTACAGTGAAAGCAGAGTGTAGACCACGGTTACGGATTGCGATTACAACGCCTTCGAAAGCCTGTAGACGCTCACGGTCACCTTCTTTTACCTTAACTTGAACTACAACAGTGTCACCTGGTGCAAATTTAGGTAGGTCTGATTTCATTTGCTCTTCTTCAAGAGCTTTGATGATGTTACTCATTTTTTAAATTCCTAGAATAAACTGATACTAAATAAATTAGGTTACTTTGCGTTATGTTCTTTAATGGCTTTATGCTCATTAACAAACTCAGCAAGTAATTGTTCCTGTTCGTCAGTCAGAGCTAGGTTTTCCAGGAGCTCTGGTCTTCTTAGCCAAGTACGGCCCAACGACTGCTTGAGTCGCCATTGACGAATGTCCTTGTGATTGCCTGACATCAGTACCGCTGGTACCTCTTTGTCATCCAATACTTCTGGACGCGTATAGTGAGGGCAATCTAACAAGCCATTTGCAAAAGAGTCTTCTTCTGCTGACGCGAAATCCCCTAGTACACCCGGAACAAACCGAGAGACAGAGTCGATTAACGTCATGGCTGGTATCTCACCACCCGTCATCACAAAATCACCAATCGACCATTCTTCGTCGACTTCAGATTGAATGATGCGCTCATCTACCCCTTCATAACGACCACAAATCAGAAGCAAGTTCTCATTCGTTGCCAGTTCTTCCACTCCTTTCTGGTCGAGCTTGCGACCTTGAGGAGAAAGGTAGATGACTTTCGTCTTGCCCGGTGAGGCTGCTTTCGCAGTATGAATGGCATCGCGCAAAGGCTGAACCATCATTAACATACCAGGGCCACCACCGTAAGGTCGGTCATCGACTGTGCGATGTTTGTCGTGAGTGAAATCTCTAGGATTCCAAGTCTCAATCGACAAAAGACCTTTTTTAACCGCTTGACCTGTTACTCCAAAATCAGTAACAGAACGGAACATTTCTGGAAAAAGGCTAATAACGCCAACCCACATGTTTATCTCGCTCTGTAATTTTGGAGATTAGAATCCAGGATCCCAGTCAACTTCGATCCGTTGAGCTTCGCGATCAACATTAATGATCACTTGCTCTTCAAGGAACGGGATTAATCGTTCCTTCTGCCCGAAAGCATCTTTAAGATTTGCTTTAACAACCAGAACATCGTTTGAGCCAGTTTCTAGCATGTCAGTAACGACACCTAGATCGTAACCTTTAGTAGTTACAACTTGCATCCCAAACAATTCGCGCCAGTAGAATTCATCTTCTGACAATTCAGGAAGTACCGCAGGGTCAATAGCAATTTCAAAGTTCGTCATTAGATGCGCGTCTTCACGAACATCCATGCCTTCCAGCTTAGCCACCATACCTTTGTTATGGCGCTTCCAGCTTTCTACTTTGTACTCAACCCACTTGCCCTTTTGGTTAATGTACCAAGGGCTGTAATCGAAAATGCTTTCAGCATTGTCTGTGTAGGAAAAAACCTTAAGCCAACCACGAATGCCGTAAGTAGCACCAAACTTGCCTACAACAATCTTTTCGTTGCTCATTGTTTCTTTACCTTTCATCGACATAAACTAGTTTCTACTTTTCAAGTAAAAAATTAAGCCGCTTTTTGAGCGTCTTTAACTAGCTTAGCAACACGGTCAGATACTGACGCGCCTTGACCAACCCAGTGGTTAACGCGGTCTAGGTCTAGACGTAGACCTTCTTCTTGACCTTTAGCAGTTGGGTTGAAGAAACCAACTTTCTCGATGAAACGGCCAGTTGCAGCGTTGCGGCTGTCCGCTACTACGATTTGATAAAATGGACGCTTTTTAGCGCCGTGACGTGCCAAACGAATGGTTACCATGTCGTCCTCTTTGCTTTCTCAAAAATAAAATTAACCCCAAAAACCATTCAAGAAATTAAACAGTTTGGGGTCTCGTGCCAAAATAAAGCTCCGGAATTTTACTCTTCTCCCGGAGCAATGCAAGGAGTTTAGTTACTTTTTCACCAACATAAATTGAATTTAAAGTTTGTGACGTACCTAACACCCTGAATCTATGCGTGATCGATTAATTAACGACCAAATGGGTTGAAGCCACCGCCACCACCCATGCCGCCCATCATGCCTTGCATGTTGCGCATCATGCCTTTCATGCCACCTTTTTGCATCTTTTTCATCATTTTCTGCATTTGGGTGAACTGTTTTAGTAAGCGGTTTACATCTTGAACCTGCACACCAGAACCAGCCGCGATACGCTTCTTGCGCGAGCCCTTGATAATTTCTGGGCGTTGACGTTCTTTCATTGTCATGGAGCTGATGATCGCTTCCATCTGTTTGAACATCTTGTCATCGACTTTGTCTTTCACATTGTCTGGTAGCTGGGACATTCCTGGAAGCTTATCCATCATCCCCATCATGCCGCCCATGTTTTGCATCTGGCCTAGCTGTTCACGGAAATCTTCAAGGTCGAAACCTTTCTTCTCTTTGAACTTCTTCGCTAACTTTTCTGCCTTTTCTTGGTCAACGTTGCGTTGTAGGTCTTCAATTAAAGACAGAACGTCACCCATGCCAAGAATACGTGAAGCAACACGATCTGGGTGGAACGGTTCTAGCGCGTCAGTTTTTTCACCGACACCCAAGAATTTGATTGGCTTGCCCGTGACATGGCGTACTGAAAGTGCCGCACCACCACGAGCATCACCATCAACCTTAGTTAGAACTACACCGGTAAGAGGTAGCGCATCGCCAAAGGCTTTTGCTGTATTTGCTGCGTCTTGACCCGTCATTGCGTCAACAACAAATAGCGTTTCTACTGGGTTGATAGCTGCGTGAAGATCTTTGATCTCCCCCATCATCTCTTCATCAATAGCCAAACGACCTGCGGTATCGACAATAAGTACGTCGTAGAATTTTTTCTTCGCATGGTCAATCGCTGCATTGGCGATATCAATAGGCTTTTGGTCTGGTGATGATGGGAAGAAGTCAACACCGATGTCTGATGCCAGCGTTTCAAGCTGCTTGATTGCCGCAGGACGGTAAACGTCGGCAGACACAACCAAAACTTTCTTCTTGTCACGTTCTTTTAGAAGCTTAGATAACTTACCTACCGATGTGGTTTTACCCGCACCTTGTAGACCTGCCATAAGAAGCACAGCAGGTGGTTGAGCGGCAAGGTTTAGCGCCTCATTCGACTCACCCATTACGGCTTCAAGTTCTGTTTGAACGATCTTGATAAATTCCTGACCTGGAGTCAGAGATTTAGAAACTTCTACGCCCACCGCTTTTTCTTTAACGCGGTTCACAAATTCACGAACGACCGGAAGCGCAACGTCAGCTTCAAGTAGAGCCATTCGGACTTCACGTAGGGTTTCTTTAATGTTGTCTTCGGTCAGACGACCTTTACCACTGATATTTTTCAGCGTTTTGGATAATCGATCCGTTAAATTCTCAAACATCTTTGTCTCTTCGCTAAAATGGCGATTAATTAGTGTGAGTATACATTAGCCAAGGTCTGAGTCATACCCGTACCGCTGTCCTATTCTTGTCTCTATTTATATATGGTGCGGTAACTTATTAATTTCAATATCTCATCTCTCACGATTGATGTCGGATATAACGTAGCCCCAAAGTGTAATGCAAGGTATAATTTCTCCATCGTGCACAATAATATTTAGGATTCATGGATAGCTTAATAGCCATCGCGGCCGCCATACTTTATGTTTTGGCGATTGCGACCATCATACCCGGACTCTCACAACAGTCAGGAATCAAAGCAAAAACAGTGTTTGCTAGTGCTGCCTGTGCGCTTGTTTTTCATGCGTGGATTTTGAGTGATCTGATTTTTGATGGTTCAGGTCAAAACCTGAGTATTCTCAACGTGGCTTCTTTGATCAGTTTTATTATTTCTCTGGTCATGAGCCTTGCTATGTTGAAAAACCGACTGTGGTTTTTATTGCCTGTCGTTTATAGCTTTGCTGCCATCAATTTATCTGCTGCCACATTTTTGCCAAGCACGTTTATAAAGCACCTAGAGAATGACCCTAAGCTACTCATTCATATTTCATTTGCGCTCTTCTCATACGCGACTTTAACTATCGGGGCACTCTATGCGCTTCAGTTGGCTTGGCTGGATCACAAACTGAAAGCAAAAAAATCTTTGGCGATTAACCCAAACCTGCCGCCTCTATTAATGGTGGAGCGTCAACTCTTCAAAATTATTTTGATCGGTAACTTATTGTTAACTGCCACGCTCATTACTGGCTTTGTCTTTGTGCAGGATATGTTTGCCCAAGGTAAGGCACATAAGGGCATTCTTTCTTTCATCGCTTGGGTGGTGTACTCAATACTGCTTTGGGGTCACTATCAAAAAGGCTGGCGTGGTAGAAAAGTCACATGGTTCGCTGTTGCAGGAGCAACACTGTTAACTCTGGCATATTTTGGCAGTCGCTTTGTAAAAGAAATCATCTTGAATTAAGGAGCTCTAGGGCTCCTATCCTTTATATTTTAGGCTAGATAAAATACAGTACGCCTTAACTCTTTGACTTAACGGACTTACTCAACCGTTATATAACCCAATACTTACAAGGAACAGCAACGTTTTGGACGACATCTCTACGGGTATCTTGTTTGCGCTACTCGCGTGTCTTATCGTCATATCAGGTTACTTTTCCGGTTCAGAAACAGGGATGATGTCTCTGAATCGTTATCGCTTAAAACACTTAGCCAAAAACGGGCATAAAGGTGCTAAGCGAGTCGAAAGACTATTAGACCGTCCAGATCGTTTGATTGGTCTTATTCTTATCGGCAACAACCTCGTTAATATTCTCGCGTCTGCTATCGCGACCATTATTGGTATGCGTTTGTATGGTGATTTAGGTGTCGCTATCGCAACCGGTGCACTAACTATGGTTGTATTGGTTTTTGCCGAGGTTACCCCTAAAACAATTGCAGCGCTTTACCCTGAACGTGTGTCCTACGCGAGCAGTATATTATTGACCATACTGATGAAGTTACTGTCGCCTTTAGTGATGCTTGTTAACTTTATTACGAATGGCTTTATCCGCTTACTTGGCGTGAGAGCGGATCACTCAGCAGAAGATCATCTTAGCTCCGATGAGCTGCGTACGGTGGTAAATGAAGCTGGCGGTTTGATCCCTCGCCGACACCAAGACATGCTAGTGTCTATTTTGGATCTTGAGCACGTCACCGTGAACGACATTATGGTCCCACGCAATGAAATTACCGGTATTGATATTAACGACGACTGGAAATCCATTGTTCGCCAGCTAACACACTCACCACATGGACGCATAGTTTTCTATCGTGACCAAATTGATGAAGTGGTTGGCATGCTGCGCTTGCGTGAAGCTTATCGTCTGATGTTGGAAAAGAACGAATTCAACAAAGAAACGCTATTACGTGCTGCTGATGAGGTCTATTACATCCCAGAAGGCACACCACTGAACGTGCAAATGTTGAAATTCCAACGCAACAAGCAACGTATCGGTCTGATCGTGGATGAGTACGGTGATATCATCGGTCTAATCACTCTTGAAGATATTCTGGAAGAGATCATTGGTGAGTTCACGACGTCAATTTCTCCAAGCCTCTCTGATGAAATCAGTCCTCAAGGTGACGGAAGCTTTCTTATTGAAGGCAGCACCAATATTCGAGATATTAACAAAGGCCTGAAATGGGATTTACCAACGGATGGCCCAAGAACGTTAAACGGTCTTATTTTGGAGCACCTGGAAGATATTCCAGAGAGCCATTTAAGCGTGAGAGTAGCGGGTCACCCAATGGAACTTGTTGAGATTGAAGAGAACCGAATCAAGCTCGTTCGTGTTTATCCGAAGAAGAAAAAATCGACATCCAAATAACCAAAAGAAAAGCCTGACTCATGTCAGGCTTTTTTACTTATTGGGGCAATATGCTTCTTAATGAGCACCTAGTCGATGCGCAACTCTTTTAACATCGACTCAGGCAAAGCAAGTTCATCATTTTTGTTCACCGAAACACCAGCATCCAAAATGTTCTTTGCGATCTGTTGTGCTTCTTTTAAAGAGTGCATTGCTGCCGTGCCGCATTGGTATTCGTTAAGTTCAGGGATCTTATTCTGACTTTCTACCTTCAGCACGTCTTCCATTGCTGCAATCCAAGCATCTGCGACTTGCTGCTCTGATGGTGTGCCAATCAGACTCATGTAAAAACCTGTGCGGCAACCCATAGGCGAAATATCGATGATCTCAACAGAATCACCGTTTAGGTGATTACGCATAAAGCCTGCATAAAGGTGCTCTAGGGTGTGAATACCTTTTTCAGAAAGAATGTCTTTGTTTGGCGCAGTAAAGCGTAAGTCGAAAACAGTAATCGTATCCCCTTTTGGGGTCTGCATGGTTTTCGCCACTCGCACTGCCGGTGCATTCATACGAGTGTGGTCCACGGTAAAACTATCGAGTAAAGGCATTACATCTCTCCTGATTGTAACTCCAGTACCTTTCGGTAATGGATAAATGTCATTCATCCCTACAGCACATGAACAGACTGTGGGCTAAAAGAACCAGCTGCTGTTGTCTTCTAATTTCTGACGACATTGCTTCAGCTGCCAGCCATAAGTTTTCGCTGTTTGTTCAACACGTCGAGCGACTTTGATTAAACTAGGTTTTCGATTATAAGTGCCTCGCTTATATCCACCTCGCCCTTCATGATAAGCCAGATACTGGTTATAGGGATCCCATAATGAAATCCCTAGCTGACGCCGTGTTTCATGAGTGTACCAACCGACAAACATCATAGAATCATTGAAGTTGGTACGAGAGCCACCCTGACCTGTCGCATCTTGGAAGTCTTCCCAAGCAGGGTCTTGAGCTTGAGCATAACCATACGCACTGCTGACTCGTCCCCAAGGAATAAACCCTAGCAAATAATCTTTAGGTGGTTTTGCATCGTGCCGAAAGCTGCTTTCTTGTTTAATGATGGCCATAGCGACATGAATAGGGGTACCCCATTCATCTTCCATATCTTTGGCATCATCGTACCAACCGGATTTCTCTCGGAATATCTCGCATAAGTTATTCTGCTGCTTTGGCGGTGCCGTAGCACAACCTGCAAGTAACACGCTTCCAAGTACCGCTACTACTAACGACTTAATGTTCAACCCCACCAATCCTTAGTTAGTCATTACTGCTTCAGGTAAGCAAAGTAATCTTCCAAAAAATCATCAAAAGAAAGCATGTCACTCTGCTCTGCTTGCTTTTGTTTTTCCACGGACGACGCAACTTCCGTTTCCATCGTATCTTGTGAATAGTACTGATAACCGTGAGCTAGGTTTTCATCACGGTACTTCATACCAAGAGTACAACCGACTTTACCTAGCCCACCCAGCTCTTTCGTTAGCTCTAATAGTTGACCAGAGATCGTTAGTTCTGGGTTATCAATCCATGTCTCGAGTTGATTACACACATCTTGGTATGCACTGCCACCAGCGGTCATATCCATTTGCTGTGCTATTTGACGTAACTCGACGAAAACTCGGTGTGCCCAATCTTGTAGAGATAGACGCTCACCTTGGCAACCAATTTGCAGCATTAGACCTTTTTCACGGCCTGAAACAATGACTTTATTCCAGTTATCGCGCCAACACTCTAATTCACAGTTATCCATAGGGTCTGAGTCTGACAAGGCCGCCCAGGTAAGGAAGAGATCCAAGAATCGTACTTGCTCTTCATTTAAGCCCACTGCGCTGAATGGGTTAACATCTAGAGAACGAACTTCAATGTATTCGACACCACCGCGTCGTAACGCATCTGAAGGCTTCTCACCACTTTTCGATACACGTTTTGGACGAATCGGAGCGTACAGTTCATTCTCAATTTGTAAGATATTGGAATTAAGCTGGCGGTATTCACCATCCACTTTTACCCCAATTTTCGCAAACTCTTCTGATGGGTGGCGAATCGCATCACTCAAACCATCGAGGTATTGGTCAATGCTGTTAAAACCAATTTTCAGCACACTTTGCGCACTATTGGTATAGCCAAGATCGCTCAAACGCAAAGACGTCGACTTCGGCAAATATAATGTCCCGCCAATCTTCTCGAATGGCAGATCGGTTTCACGACCTTGAATAAAAGAGCCACATAACGCTGGTGATGCACCAAAGAAGTAGGGAATCATCCAGCCAAAGCGGTAGTAATTACGGATCAACGCAAAGTACGCATCAGACTTAGCATCTTGGCGGGCTTGTTCATCTTGCTCGCCATAGAGCGCATCCCAAAATGTTTCAGGAAACGAGAAGTTAAAATGGACACCTGAAATAATTTGCATCAGGCTGCCATAGCGACGCTTTAGGCCTTCTCGGTACAGCGTTTTCATTTTCGCTGCATTCGAAGAGCCATACTGGGCTAACTGAATATCATCCTCTGAGCCCACGTAGCAAGGCATTGATAGTGGCCACATTTTCTCTTCACCCATTTGGGTTTGAGTGAAATGATGGATATCTTTCAGCTGTGCCATCAGTTCTGGAATTTCATGTGACACAGGCGTAATGAACTCTAACAATGATTCCGAAAAATCCGTTGTGATCCATTGATTTGTGAACGCAGAGCCTAACCCTTCAGGATGAGGAGTTGTAGCTAGATGTCCATCCTGACGATAGCGCAAAGTTTCTCGCTCAACACCGCGTCCAAACTGCTTAAATACTTCGGGGTTTGATGCAACTTTTTTTAGTCGCGCAGCAAAATCAGTCAAAATGAGGTTCGCTTATATTGGGAGCAGGACACTTGTTACATAACACAAGTGTAAGCTAAGTTATTGATAGTTAATGCATCTAGATAAATAACCCACGAAAAGTTGCTTATCTAGATGAATAGCGGAGAAACGTTTCTCCGCTATTAAATGTGTACTCTATCGAATGATTTCAAGCTCTTCTACGTCTTTCCCCAACTTTTCTAATTGAGGACGCAACGATTTAGCATCACCAACGACGATAATTTGATAGTCATTTGGATCAAACCATTTCTGAGCCAGCGCATTCAACGTCTGCTTATCGACTTTTTCTACGATAGCGTTTCTTTGCTGCAAGTAATCATGATCGAGGTTGTACTTAAGAATATCACTGATGAGCTCCGCTTTTTGTGTTGGCGTTTCATATTTCAGTGCATCTTTTTGACCGACCGCTTGACGCATAAATTTCATCTCTTCATCAGTAATACCTGACTGCGAGTATTCATTTAGCTCATTTTCCATCTCAATGATCGAAGCAACCGTTGCATCCGCTCGTACTTGCGCGGTGAAAACCACCGAGCCTGTTTCTGGATTACCAGAGAAGTAGCCGTAAGCACCGTATGTGTAACCCTTGTCTTCACGTAGATTTTGGTTAATGCGGCTATTGAAGTTCCCAGCTAAGTTGAAGTTTGCCAGTTGGCTTAGGTAAAAATCGCCCGTTGCGTCGTAAGGCATACCTTGACGAACCATCATGACCACACTTTGCGGCGCTCCTGGTTTATCAACAAGATGGATCTTTTGCTCACCTAATACAGCAATGCTTTGCGGTGCATACAATGGCGCAGCTTCATCTTGCCAGTTTTTCCAGAACGTCAGTTGCTGCTCAATTTCCTGTTTATTGATGTCACCAACAACGACGATTTGCGCACTTTGTGGCGTGTAATGCTTCGAGTAGAATTCACGGACATCATCCAACGTTAATGCACTGACACCTGCTTGCGTGCCGTCTTTTGGTCGAGCAAAAACCGAATCCCCATAGAGCACCTGGCGACTCGCTTGTGACGCCATCCAACTTGGATTTTGGTGCTCATATACCAGGCCTTCTAGCGCTTGCATTTTTACACGCTCGAAATCATCTTGATTAAATGCAGGAGACAGCAACATCTCTTCGACAATTTTTAACGTCGGCTCTAAGTTCTTTTCTAGAGCAGAAACACTGATGTTTGTTGTATAACCTGTGGCATTAACAGAGATAACACTACCCAGTTTATCAAGCTCAGCTTGAATCTCTTCGACACTGCGTTTCGTTGTACCTTCTTGCAACATCGCAGCGGTCAATTGGGCAAGACCTTCTTTACCCTTTTCAACAAAACGTGTCCCGGCAGGTAGACTAAATTGCATCATCACCGTCGGCGTTTCATCGCTAACTGCACCAAGCAGCTCTGAGCCATTCTTGAAATGTAACTCGTACAGCTCTGGCATCGTCGCTTTCACTGGTTCTCCTACTGGCGGTTGCACTGAGCGATCGAAGTTATCGGTCGCACGACGATACGCCAATTGGTCATCGGAAATCTTCTCATATTCTGGCAGCGTACGCTTTGGCGTCACAAAGGTCGCAGGTTTTACGACAAGGTCTGTTTTTCCTTTTGGGACCACGCTTAGGGTCACTTTGTTCTTACCTTGGATAAAGTCCGTATACGCTTTTTCTACCGAAGTCGGCGTAACTGCACGGATTTGTTCAAGCTGTTGCTCAAGACGATCAGGATCGCCGAAAAATGTCTCGTTGGAAGCCAACTGAGTCACTTTACCTTTAACGCTTTCTAGCGCAAAAATAGCATCCGCTTCCGCTTTACCCTTCAACTGCTCAAGGCGATCTTCTGTCACGCCTTTTTCCGCAAACTGATTCAGTGATTGTAAAAGCTCGTCGTACAGTTTTGATAGGTCGCCTTTGTCTCCAGAATCGCCCATTGCGTAAACGTAAAAGTTACACGCCAGTTCAGCACAGTCATGGAATGAACCAGCATCGACCGCTTTTTGAGTCTTCACTAGGTCTTGATAGAGCACGCTGTTGGTACCGCCACCCAATACTTCTGATAACGTGTCGAGAGACGCTTGGCTTTCTTCGCCGTTGTAGGTTGTTGGCCACGCGATCATCACCATAGGTTGTTGAATACGATCTTCTAGCGTGATGTATTTGTCTTCTTGCAGTTTTGCAGGTTGTTTCGGCGCATTTTCAACCTCAGGACCACGGGGAATCGAACCGAAGTACTTATTTACCCACTCTAGAGTTTGTTCAACGTCTAAGTCACCACCGATCGTGATAGTCGCATTGTTTGGGCCATACCAACGCAAGAAAAACGCTTTGAGGTCGTTCACATCAACACGATCAAGATCTTCAACATAACCAATGGTTTGCCACGAATACGGATGACCTTCAGGATATAGCGCTTCAGACATGCGCTCCCAAATTAAGCCATAAGGACGATTATCGTAACGCTGAGCTCGCTCATTTTTTACAGTAGAACGCTGAATTTCAAATTTGCGTTGAGAAACCGCATCCAACAAAAAGCCCATACGGTCAGACTCTAACCACAGCATTTTCTCGAGCTGGTTAGCAGGGACAGTTTCAAAGTAGTTAGTACGATCGCGGTTTGTAGTACCATTTAATGTGCCGCCAGCCTCCGTGATGATTTTGAAGTGCTCTTGGTCACCAACGTTCTCTGAACCTTGGAACATCATGTGCTCAAAGAAATGCGCAAAACCAGACTTACCCACTTCTTCACGAGCTGAACCAACATGGTAAGTCACATCCACATGGACCAATGGGTCAGAATCTTCAGGAGCTAAGATCACCGTTAAACCATTATCGAGTTTATACTTTTGGTATGGAATCTTAACTTTGCCTTCTTCAGCTTTCGATGACTCAACGAAAGTTACCCCTTTCGGCAGTGATGAAACTGGCGTATTTGATGCACAGCCCGTGATCACTAACAGTGAGCACGCGCCAACCCAAAACATCTTCATGTACTTTCCTTAAAATAATCCGAGATAGATGGCCGCAAGCAAGCTATACCTAGCAGCCTTTCCTAAAAATATTAAAATCACGCAAGGCAGAAGCTTCATTCTCAGCCACCCTGCGGCTAAACACAGCGGGTCTCCTATTACAGGTAACCAGCTAAAAAATAATCCCCAATAGCCATACTTAGAGAGCCACTTTAATGCGGTATGACCGTGCTTTTCCTCTTGTGCTTTGTTGGGAATCCACAAGCCAAGCCAATAATTTGTTAAGCCACCAAGCGTATTACCGATAGTAGCGACCATAACAATTGAAGAAACGGAGTATTGATTTAATGAGAGAGTGGCAACTAAGCCCGCCTCAGAACCACCAGGCAACAACGTGGCACTGAGAAAACCGGTCATGAAAAGCACCCATAATGCTGAATCTGAAAACCAAAGCGCTAAACTTTCAAAACTCGTGTTAAATGCTTCTAGCATGTCATATCAAGCAACACCTTGCCTCTGGTTCTTCCTGATTCGACCTGCTGGTGAGCACCAATGACATCACTCATAGGATAAACCTGTTGAATTTCAGTCTTCAGTAAGCCAACGCCGACCATGTACAACAAGGTATCTAACTGCGCAGGGTCTGGTTCAACCAACATGCCACTAGCCTCAAAGCCTAGGAGTTTGGCTTTTTCACAAATCAGCTCAGCTGTGATGGTTGGAACGGTGATGACTCTCGCATTGTCTTTCAGGCATTTAAGCGCATCTAACGCAGCATCTCCGCCTACTAAATCAATCAAAACATCAACATCTTCAACACGTTCTGACACTGGTGCAAATTGATAGTTCACTGCATGAGCACCGAGCGTCGCAAGGTAGTCTAGATTTCGTTCACTGCAGGTGGTAAATACTTCCGCTTTCGTCGCGATCGCAATTTGTACCGCGAGGTGTCCAACACCACCGGCTCCAGCAAGGATAAGTACGCGATCGTTTTCAGTCACATTAGCCTTACTGAGAGCTTGTGCCGCAGTTTGTCCCGCCAACGGTAATGCAGCAGCTGCCTCCAAAGTGACAGAGCTAGGAACATGACTTAACTCTGTTTCTGGAACACATATGTATTGGCTGTAACCACCGCCTCGAACTGGGAAACCAATAAATCCAGCCACCTCATCACCTTCATTAAAACGTGATGCCCCCTCTCCACAAGACATCACTTTTCCTGAGATGTCGTAACCTGGCACCCAAGGTAAATTATCCTTATTCTGCGCTGCCGCCCAACCGAGCCCAGCTCGAGTTTTGACATCAATAGGATTTACGCCTGAAAAAGCGACTTTTACTAAGACTTCACCAGGCTGTGGTGATGGTGTAGAAGCATGTTGAATCGCGAGTACGTTGGCATCACCAAACTCAGTGATAACGATCTGTTTGTGTTCCATAAACCATTCCCTGCAAGAAAACAAAAAGGGATGCGAAAGCATCCCTTTGACTATAAACCATTTTGTTAACCTAAGTTAATCGTGATTTTGTAAATTGGTTGATCATTCCATTTTCAATAATGTCTAACCAACAAGTGCTAACAATATACCAGCCGCAACGGCTGAACCCAGCACACCAGCAACGTTTGGTCCCATCGCATGCATTAACAAAAAGTTTTGCGGGTTAGCTTGTAAACCAACTTTGTTTACGACTCGCGCGGCCATTGGTACCGCAGAAACGCCAGCCGCACCAATAAGTGGGTTGATGTCTTCTTTCGAGAACTTGTTAAGCAGTTTCGCCATCAGGACGCCCGCACCAGTACCGATACTAAATGCAACTGCGCCTAACCCCAAGATACCTAACGTTTCTAGGTTCAAGAACTGCTCAGCTTGCAGCTTAGAACCAACACCAAGACCTAAAAAGATAGTCACTATGTTGATCAATTCATTTTGAGCAGTTTTCGATAAACGATCGACCACACCAGCTTCACGCATCAAGTTACCCAAACAGAACATACCAACCAATGGCGTAGCTGAAGGTAAGAACAGAATCGTCATCAGTAATACAGCAAGCGGGAAGATGACTTTCTCCCATTTACCAACATGACGAAGCTGAGCCATCTTGATTTGACGCTCTTCCTTGGTTGTCAGTGCTTTCATGATTGGTGGCTGGATGATCGGCACCAATGCCATATAGCTGTATGCCGCGACTGCAATCGCACCTAGCAGATCTGGAGAGAGCTTACTCGCTAAGAAAATCGCTGTTGGCCCATCAGCACCACCGATGATCGCGATAGACGAAGCATCTGCCATGGAGAACTCCATGCCAGGTACATAGTTGAGCAAAATAGCGCCAAACAGTGTTGCAAAAATACCAAACTGCGCAGCCGCACCTAACCACAACGTTTTTGGGTTTGCGATCAAAGCACCAAAGTCAGTCATCGCGCCCACACCCATGAAGATCAATAGCGGGAACACACCCGATTCAATCCCAATGTAGTAAACGTAGTAGAGCAAGCCACCAGGCTCAGTAAAGCCAGCATTTGGAATATTCGCCAAAATAGCACCGAAACCAATCGGCAATAACAGTAAAGGTTCAAATCCTTTTTTAATTGCCAAAAACAGCAAAGTACAACCAACCAGCATCATACAGATTTGGCCGAACTCGAAGTTAGCGATCCCTGTTTCTGCCCAAAGGGTTAACAATCCGTCCATGATACTCCCTTACGCCAGGCTCAACAGAGGCGCACCTACTGTGACAGCATCGCCTTCTTTAACGTTCAGCTCTTGAACCACACCACCACGCGCCGCTCGTACTTCAGTTTCCATTTTCATCGCTTCAAGGATGAGCAATACATCGCCTTCAGCTACCTCAGCACCAGGCTGAACATTCACTTTGAAGATGTTACCTGCAAGAGGAGCAGGTACCGCTTCTGCTGAAGCATTAGAAGGTGCGCTAGGTGTAGCCGATTTTGCCGGTGCATTAGAAGGAGCAACAGATGTCAGTTCACCTTGAGGGCCAACTTCCACCTCATACACCTGCCCGTCAACACGTACACTATAAGTTTCTACACCACCAGTTGCCGGTTGAGCTACAGGTACAGCAGGCTTCGCAGCTTCTAGCGTTGGTGCAGGCTCAAATGCTTCTGGGTTTTCACGATTCTTAAGGAACTTAAGCCCAACTTGAGGAAAAAGTGCATAAGTGAGTACGTCATCAACACGCTCACTTGCTAGCTTAATGCCTTCTGATTTCGCTTTCTCCATCAGATCAACCGTAAGCGTCTCCATTTCAGGCTCAAGTAAATCGGCAGGACGACAGGTAATTGGCTCTTTACCATCAAGCACTTTCGCTTGCAGTTCTGCATTTAACTCGGCTGGCGCTTGACCGTACTCACCTTTCAATAGACCTGCGGTTTCCTTGGTAATACTCTTATAGCGCTCGCCAGTAAGAACGTTAATCACCGCTTGCGTACCGACGATCTGTGAAGTTGGAGTCACCAATGGAATGAAACCAAGATCTTCACGTACACGAGGGATCTCTTCTAATACTTCATCAATGCGATCCGCAGCGCCCTGCTCTTTCAACTGGCCTTCCATATTGGTCAACATACCACCAGGCACTTGAGCAATCAGGATGCGTGAATCGACTCCTTTTAACTGGCCTTCCCACTTCGCATACTTCTTACGTACCTCACGGAAATATGCGGCGATAGGTTCCAGTTGCTCGAGTTTCAAATTGGTATCTCGCTCGGTGCCTTCTAGCATAGCGACTACCGTTTCAGTCGGTGTATGACCGTAAGTACAACTCATTGAAGAAATCGCAGTATCGAGAATATCAATACCGGCTTCTACTGCTTTTACCGCTGTTGCTGTAGACAGCCCCGTTGTTGCATGACAATGAAGTGCCAATGGCACATCACAAGACGCTTTGATACGCGTGATAAGCTCTTCCGCTTCATAAGGCTTAAGTAAGCCAGACATATCTTTAATACACAGCGAATGACAACCTAAATCCTCTAGGCGTTTTGCCAAGTCAACCCAAGTGTCTGCGTTATGCACTGGGCTCGTTGTGTAAGACAACGTACCTTGAGCATGCGCACCAACATCAACCGTTGCTTTAACGGCTTTCTGGAAGTTTCGCACGTCATTCATTGCATCAAAAATACGGAATACATCCATGCCGTTAGCATGCGCGCGTTCAACAAACTTCTCTACTACGTCGTCGGCATAATGGCGGTATCCTAAAAGGTTTTGACCACGCAGTAGCATTTGCATTGGTGTATTAGGCATCGCTTTTTTTAGTTCACGTAAACGCTCCCAAGGGTCTTCCCCTAAGAATCGAATACAAGAATCAAATGTTGCACCACCCCAAGTCTCTAGAGACCAGTAACCAACCTTATCCAACTCAGCTGCGATAGGCAGCATATCCTCAATACGCATACGCGTAGCAAATAGTGATTGATGGGCATCACGAAGGACCACATCAGTAATAGCTAGTGGTTTAGACATGCTCTTAAACTCCTTTTTAATCCTAGTTCGGCTACTTCGCGAATGAGGCGCGATGTTTATGAATCGCAGCCGAGATCGCCGCCACTACTTGTGGACTAACAGCTGAAGAGGTTGATTGAATATTAGTGTTTGTTTTTGGTGCTGCGATCGGCTCTGGTACTTCTTCTGGTACCAATTTCGACATTAACCGAACGAGATAAACAAGAATAGTGAGGAAAATAAATACGACCGCCATCCCCGTTAGCATCAGGGTGGCCGCATCTACTAGCAGGCTTCCTATATTAGTCATGTTGCTTCCTTTCTTTGTCATCCTGACAACGTGCAGGACTTTAATAGTGTCAAATCCCGACCCATGGATTATCTCGATTGGTTAAATTTTGTCAATTTTGTTTAAGGAAGGTTTGTAGTAATCCTGATAAATGATTATTTATTCACTACCCAGATCACAGTTCATGACAAAATAATCACTTCAAATCGCTATCACCTTACGAACAGAGTAAAGGAGGACATAAATAAAAACTGCGATTTAGATTTCAAAATCAAATCGGGACTCACGCAGTAAAAACCAACAAAAACAAAAAGATGAACAGAATTAACAATAAATAAACAAACAACAAACAAAGTGACTACATGAGAGTGATTGAAATGAAAAATGGAAGTCAGTGTATAGGAGGGATAATCAGGATGATTTCACACGATGCGACAGAAGCTTGATAGCAAATTGCTTAGATACGCACATATTCGCTTTTAAAAAAGAGGAACATAGGCTCTAGTGATCCTACGCCATATTTCAGATGTCTAGATACAAAAAAGCCTCGCAATTGCGAGGCTGTTTCAATGAGTGGCGCGTCCTGGAGGATTCGAACCTCCGACCGCCTGGTTCGTAGCCAGGTACTCTATCCAGCTGAGCTAAGGAC